>NZ_JBMDJF010000011.1:0-94193 GCF_057809055.1 Sphingobium sp. FG58
CGGGGGGTCCCTTTTGCGCGCCGATAAGGGGGCCCGTTTGGACGCCGATTGACAGCCCAGATGGGTCCGGTGGCTGGCCCGTCGGATAGGATCACGCGGCCCTAGGTCCCTGTCCACATAATAGGCGGCCCAGCCGTGTGGATAATTGTGGATTTGAAGAGGTTGCTGTTGTGGCATCCTGAGATCGATGTGCTCAGCCAGCGCGAAATAGTCGAAACCCATTTCCCGCGCGATCCGCGCCAAGAATTCGTAGAGCATGTGCATTTCCGATGCCTCTGCTAATCCAGCGGCAAGGGCATCTAACCGTCGATAACGACCCATGACATATAATCGACCGCAAGGGCGTTCCCAACCCGCAGGTCTCGCGATTCGCCTTCCTCATTCTATGCGCTCCCCGCCCGTCCTCACAACGATCGGCGAAACGAGATGAGCGAATAGCTTATGGCATTTTCGCCATGTGACAATTGCATGACGATCATGTGGAATTGCCAAGCGCGCAACCTCGACCACGCAGTCCTCTGCAGCCGACAGAAGTCAGCCTCTCTCCCGAGTAGGTGACAGTCCATACGCCTTGGGAAGAAGGATGCGCGATCGCCAGGCTGGCCGGAGAACCCCGTGACTATGCCAGCAGACCTACTCCTTCGGGAGGGTTCTCACCGCTACATTGCCCGGCCAGCTTCTGCGGAAACCAGATTTTCAGTGGCTCTACCTACGCCAGAACCGCCCGCAAATACGCGCGCAGCATATTACGTCCTTATTACTTTAGGCTTTTCCAGAGGTCGCGTAATATGAAAACTTGGCCAATCGCCCCAGAAACCATTGATTTTTCGATGATTTCTGGAGCGGGCGAAGGGATTCGAACCCTCGACCCCAACCTTGGCAAGGTTGTGCTCTACCCCTGAGCTACGCCCGCTCGGCGCTTGATGGAGACGCTGTCCCCGTCGGGTGAGGCGGGCAACTAGCAGCGCTTTTCAGGATGGGCAAGGGGAGAATTGCCAGGACCATGAAATTCCTTCCGCCCCCTTCAGGGACGGCGGCTTCGCGGGGCTTTGCGCTTGTCGCGCCCGATGGCCTTGGCAACTGCGTCGCCACGAAACCGCTGTTCCGTGCCATTGGGTGATTCGCGTCGTACAAAAACGCCCGCGTGGCATTTTGCAACTTTGCCTGCCGGGTCATTCTGTTAATCTTGCCATTCGATCCCATATTTCGACCAAGCGGCGGATCATTTGTCGCGTCTCTTCGTATGACAGACCGAACAGGAGGAAGCAGCCGCCATGCCGTCCGATCATCTCACGCGCCGCTCCCTGTTGCAGGGTAGCGCGGCGATCGCCGCCGCGGCACCCGCGCTGGCGCCTGCCGGTGCCGCCGCCACCGCACGGCAGACAGCCAAGGAAGGAACCGGGATGATCCCCGTGGAATTGACCGTGAACGGGCGCGAGGTGCATCTGCAACTTGACCCGCGCACCACCCTGCTCGACGCGCTGCGTGAGCATCTTCATCTGACCGGAACCAAGAAAGGCTGCGATCAGGGCCAGTGCGGCGCCTGCACCGTCATTGTCGAGGGACGGCGGATCAACAGCTGCCTGACGCTGGCGGTGATGCATGATGGTGACAAGGTGACGACGATCGAGGGCTTGGGCACGCCCGACAAGCTGCACTCGATGCAGCGCGCCTTCATCACCCATGACGGCTATCAGTGCGGTTATTGCACGCCGGGGCAGATCTGCTCGGCGGTCGCGGTGCTGGACGAGATTGCAGCGGGCATCCCCAGCCATGTCACGCCGGATCTGGACAAGGTATCGCTATCCGACAGCGAACTGCGTGAGCGAATGAGCGGCAATATCTGCCGTTGCGCCGCCTATCCCAACATCATCGCCGCCATGAATGACGTGGCCGGGGAGACGAAGGCATGAAGCCCTTTACCTATAGCCGCGCGACCAGTGTCGCGGACGCCGCCAAAACCGCGGCCTTGACGCAGGGCGCGCGCTTCATTGCGGGCGGCACCAATTTGCTCGACCTGATGAAGCTCCAGATCGAAACGCCGACCCATCTGATCGATGTCAATCATCTGGGTCTCGATCGGATCGAGCCAACGCCGGAAGGCGGCCTGCGCATCGGCGCGCTGGTTCGCAACACCGATCTGGCGGCCGACAAGGCGGTGCGCCGCGACTATGGCGTTCTGAGCCGCGCGCTGCTGGCGGGTGCATCGGGGCAATTGCGTAACAAGGCGACCACGGCGGGCAATCTGCTCCAGCGCACCCGCTGCCCCTATTTTTACGACACCAACATGCCGTGCAACAAGCGCAAGCCCGGCAGCGGCTGCGGCGCGATCGGCGGGATCAGTCGCAGCCTGGCGATATTGGGGGTCAGCGACGCCTGCATCGCCCAGCATCCCAGCGACATGGCCGTGGCGATGCGATTGCTGGATGCGCAGATCGATACAGTCGGCGCGGACGGGGTGGCGCGTGCTATTCCGATTGCCGATTTCCATATGTTGCCCGGTGACACCCCCCATGTCGAAACTGCGCTGAAAAGCGGCGAGATCATCACGTCGATCACCCTGCCCAAGCCGATCGGTGGCACCCATGTCTATCGCAAGGTGCGCGACCGTGCATCCTACGCCTTTGCGCTGGTGTCGGTGGCGGCAGTGTTCGGCAAGGATGGTGGCGGCCGCTTCGCCTTTGGCGGGATCGGGGCCAAGCCATGGCGAACGCCCGTCGCGGACGCTGCCGCATCATCGGGGGCCAAGGCTGTGGCGGAGGCAGCGCTGAGCGGCGCGCGCACCACGCATCATAATGACTTCAAAAAGACGCTGGTCGAACGGACATTGGAGTCACTCTATCGCCAGAAGGAGGCCCGGTCGTGAAGTTTGATACGCCCGCCACCACCAATCCCATCGACAAGGGTCGCGTCGTCGGCGTCGCCCATGACCGGATCGATGGCCCGGCCAAGGTCACCGGCAGCGCGCCCTATGCCTATGAACGCCATGATGCCGCGCCCAATGCGGCCTACGGCTGGATCGTCGGGTCAGCGATCGCCAAGGGAACGATCGCGGCCATGGACCTGCGCGCTGCCGAAGCGGCGCCCGGCGTGCTGGGCATCGTCACCCACGCCAATGCCGGGAAGCTGGGCAAGGGCAATTTCAACACCGCCCCGCTATTGGGTGGCCCGGCGATCATGCATTATGATCAGGCGCTGGCCCTGGTCATCGCCGATACATTTGAAAATGCGCGTGCCGCCGCCAAGCTGGTACGGATCGATTATGCGCCACAGGACGGCAAGTTCGACCTGGCCGCCGAACAGGGCAATGCCGTCAAACCGCCAGCTGGTGGCTTCGGTGGAGCGACCGACAGCGCTGTTGGCGATTTTGACGGAGCCTTTGCCAAGGCCGCCGTCAAGATCGACCAGCGTTACACCACTCCCGATCACAGCCATGCGATGCTGGAACCCCACGCCACCACGGCGGCATGGAACGGCGACAAGCTGACGCTATGGACGGCCAACCAGATGATTGCCTGGAGCGTGGGAGAAGTCGCCAAGACGCTGGGCATTCCGAAGGCCGATGTGCGGCTGGTATCTCCCTATATTGGCGGTGGCTTCGGGGCCAAGCTGTTCCTGCGCGCCGACGCGCTGCTCGCGGCATTGGGGGCGAAGCAAATCGGACGGCCAGTCAAGGTCGCGATCGCCCGCAGCCAGATCCCCAACAACACCACCCATCGCCCCGCAACGATCCAGCGCATCCGCATCGGCGCGGACAAAAATGGGGTGATCGACGCCATCGGCCATGAAGTCTGGTCGGGAGACCTGCCCGGCGGCGGTCCTGAGACGGCGGCGATGCAGACGCGGCTGCTTTATGGCGGCGCACACCGTATGACGGCGCACCGGCTGGCGACACTCGACCTTCCCGAAGGCAATGCCATGCGTGCGCCGGGCGAAGCGGTCGGCCTGCTGGCGCTGGAAGTGGCGATGGATGAACTGGCCGAAGCCTGCGGCGTCGATCCGGTGGAGCTGCGCATCCGCAACGACGTGCAATATGATCCCGAAGCCGGAACGCAGCGCCCCTATTCCAGCCGCAAGCTGGTGGAGTGTCTGCGCGCCGGGGCGGACCGGTTCGGATGGGCCAAGCGCAACCCCAAGCCCGGCAAGGTCCGCGATGGTCGCTGGCTTGTCGGCATGGGGGTAGCGAGCGCCTTCCGCAACAATCTGGTCGGTAAGTCGGGCGCGCGAATCGGCGTAGACGGCGCGGGCAAGGTCATCGTCGAAACCGACATGACCGACATCGGCACGGGCAGCTATACCATCATCGGTCAGACTGCGGCGGAAATGCTGGGCGTGTCGCTGGACGACGTCATCGTGCGGCTGGGCGACAGCCGCTTCCCCGCATCGGCTGGCTCTGGCGGGCAATGGGGGGCGAACAGCTCCACCGCGGGCGTCTATGCCGCCGCCATGGCGTTGCGGGCGAAGCTGGCGGAGAAAGCGGGCTATCCGATCGATCAGGCGCAGTTTGACGATGGGCTGGTGAAAATGGGCAACCAGTCGCAGACGCTGGCCGCACTGGCGGGTCGCGAGGGGCTGTGGGCGGAAGATAGTATCGAGTTTGGCGATCTCGACAAACGCTATGTCCAGGCGACGTTCGGCGCGCATTTTTGTGAGGTTGGGGTGGATATCGACACTGCCGAAGTCCGCATCCGCCGCATGGGCGGGGCGTTCGCCGCCGGGCGCATCCTCAATCCCAAATCCGCGCGCAGTCAGGTGATCGGCGCGATGACCATGGGGGCTGGATCGGCATTGATGGAGGCGCTGGAGGTCGACACCCGATTTGGCCTGTTCATCAATCATGACATGGCGGAATATGCCGTGCCGGTTCATGCCGACATACCGGAGCAGGACGTGCTGTTCATCGACGAGCTGGACGATAAAAGTTCGCCGATGAAGGCCAAGGGTGTGGGCGAACTGGGCATTTGCGGCGCAGGGGCAGCGGTCGCCAATGCGATCTACAACGCCACCGGGCTGCGGCTGCGCGACTATCCGCTGACCATCGACAAATTGCTGAAAGCGCAAATGAGCTGACGCGCAACCGACCCAAGGTCTAATAGAGCGCCGTCCACCCACCCCCTAGCCTTCCTCCCAAACATAATAAAGGGAGGACGGCATGAAGGGCGTGACGGCGCTGCTGGCAACCAGCGCGATGGCGCTGTGTGTCGGCGTCGCGCGGGCGGACGAGACGGAAGCGACGCGCCAGCCGATCATCGTCACTGCGCCGGGCGGCGGCATTGACAGCGACGATGGCCTGTCGCTGTCCGCAGCGGACATCAACAAGGGTGGCAGTCCTGATCTGCTCGGCGCGCTGGTCCGCAATTTTGCGGGCGTCACGTTGCAGGATGCGCAGAACAACCCGTGGCAGCCCAATCTGGTCTATCGCGGCTTCGTCGCTTCGCCGCTTCAGGGGCAGGCGCAGGGGATCGCCGTCTATCTGGACGGCGCGCGCTTCAACCAGCCCTTTGGCGACACGATGCAGTTCGACCTGTTGCCCGAAGCCGCGATTGCGCGGATCAGCCTGCTCGACAAGAGCGCGGTCTATGGCCTCAATGCGCTGGGCGGGGCGCTGCTGATCGACACCAAGACAGGCTTGAGCGATCCGGGGCTGGAGGCCAGCCTGTCCCAGGGCCGGTTCGGCATGACCGAAGCCAGCGTCGCGGCTGGAGCCGCGCGGGGCGATTTCAGCGCCTTTGCCGCATTACAATATAGGCGCGACGATGGTTGGCGCGCCTTTTCTCCCTCCACCCTTTATAATGGTTACATCGACTTGGGCTTCGACACGGCTGGCGGTGGCCTGCACCTGAAGCTGGTGGGGGCGGAGACCGACCTGACCGGCAATGGCGTGTCCCCGGTCGAACTACTCGCGGTCGATCGGCGCGCAGTGTTCACCTGGCCCGACAATAGCGCCAGCCGCTATGGCCGGATCAGCCTGCACCCCTGGGTTGCGCTGTCGGACAGGACGCGGATCGAAGGAACGCTCTATGCCCAGAAGCTGACGCTACGGAGCGTCAACGGGGATGCTGCCGACATTGAAGGCTGCGAGGATGAATCGGGTCTGCTCTGCTTGGAGACGGTGGGCGATGCAGAGGGTGAGGAAGAACAGGCGGTCCTGACCGATGCCAATGGCGATCCGATCACCGACAGGCTGGGCGGTGAAGGCTATGGCGTCCTTAATCGGGGCCGCACCGTGACGCGGGCGATGGGCGCGCTGGTGCAGCTGATTGACCAGCGCGCTTTGGGTGCGGGCGACAATCATCTGGCGCTGGGGCTGAGTTACGACACAAGCCGCACCCGCTTCGACACGTCCACCGAGCTGGGCGCGATGACCGACGAGCGCAGCGTCGAAGGGCTGGGACCGATCATAATCCAGCCTGACGGCGCGATCGCGCCAGTAGGGCTGGTCGCCCATACCGACTATTGGGGTGTGTTCGTGCAGGACCGGCTGCCGATCACCCCGCGCCTGTCCGCCGAAATCGCGCTGCGCTACAACCGGGCGCGGGTGGTGTTGCAGGACCAGATCGGCACTGCGCTCAATGGCCAGCATCACTTTTCCCGGCTGAACCCCGGCATCGAATTCGACTATCGACTGTCCGATGCACTGGTGCTGCGTGCGGGCTATGCACAAAGCAATCGCGTGCCAACCCCGGCCGAACTGTCCTGCGCCGATGAAAATGCGCCGTGCAGCCTGACCAATTTCTTCATCGCCGATCCGCCATTGAAGCAGGTGGTCGCCAAAAGCTGGGAAGCAGGGGGGAAGGGCAAGGCGCAGGTCGGTGGCTTTGCGGTCGACTGGCTGTTGTCGGCGTGGCGCACTGACAATCGCAACGACATTCAATATGTCGCGTCGGAAATCCGGGGGCGTGCCTATTTCCGCAATATCGGCAACACGAGGCGGCAAGGGGTGGAAGCGACGATCCGCGCGCGCCGGGGCGCCCTGAGCGCTGGCCTGAGCTATGCCTTCACCGATGCGACCTATCGCGCGCCGCTCAGTCTTTCCAGCCCGGCCAATCCGACATCGGACGAGGACGGGTTGATCGCGGTCGAACGCGGCGACCGCCTGCCCGGCATCGCCCGGCATAGCGCGACATTGAATCTGGACTATGCCGGGAAAGGCTGGTCTGTCGGCGGCGATGTGATCGCGCGAACCGGCCAATATCTGGTCGGTGACGAGGGGAATGATACGCCGCGCCTCGCTGGCTACGCCACCGTCAACCTGCGCGCGAGCGTGGAGGTGGTGCGCGGCGTCAGCCTGTTCGGCGAGGTGCGCAACGCCTTTGACCGGCGCTACGCGACCTTCGGCACCTTCAGCGAAGTCGACGAGGTCGAACTGGAGGAGGCGCCGGACGCATCCAATCCCCGCGCCTATGGGCCGGGCGCACCGCGCCGCTGGCACGTGGGGATCAGGGCGCGTTTCTGAAGCCCGGATCAAGATGGGCGACGATCGGCAGGGGTCGGGCCAACGCCTCCCCGCATAGGACCAAAGGACCATTGTGCGCTGGCGCGCTCCGGCCGCACTCTTGCAGCAATCCAGCGGCCATGAGCCGTGCGATTCATGGAGAGTGATGTGATCGACCTGCGCCTGTCAGGTGGCCTTGCCGCTGCCGCCCTGCTCCTTTCGCCGCTGCCCGCCGCAGCGAAGGACATTGTCGTCCATATGAAGAATCAGGGTGCCGACGGGGCGATGGTGTTCGAGCCGTCCTTCGTAAAGGCAGCGCCCGGCGACACGATCCGTTTCAAGCCGAGCGACCCCAGCCATAATGCAGAGACGATGGCCAATATGCTGCCCGCAGGCGCGACGCCGGTGAAGGGCGTGATGAACAAGGAGATGGCGCTGACCGTCGCCAAGCCCGGTCTCTACGGCATCAAATGTATGCCCCATTATTCGATGGGCATGGTCGCGCTGGTGCAGGTGGGCAAGGTGTCCGCCGCAGAGCTGACGGCGGCCAAAGCGGTCAAGCTGCCGCCCTTTGCCGCCAAGCGGATGACGGCGGCGCTTGCCAAAGTGAAATAGACCCAAGGTGCAATGGCCCGGCCCCAGTCGCCGCGGCATGTTTTCAGCCAATTTCGACAGTATAGGAGTAGGGCAATGCTGCAACAGGCGATGGAGCGGTTCACCGGCAAGACGCTGATCCGTGACCAATATGACAATTATATCGGCGGCCAGTGGGTCGCCCCGGTCAGGGGCGGCTATTTCGATAATCTCTCGCCCGTGACCGGTAAGGTCGTGGGCAGCATCGCACGCGGGACGGCCGAGGATATCGAGCTGGCGCTGGACGCTGCGCACAAGGCGAAGGATGCGTGGGGCAAGACATCCTCGACCGACCGGTCGAACGTCCTGCTCAAGATTGCCGACCGGATGGAGGCTAATCTGGACCTGATCGCGATGGCCGAGACGATCGACAATGGCAAGCCGATCCGCGAGACGACCCACGCCGACATTCCGCTGGCCATCGACCATTTCCGCTATTTCGCCGGCTGCGTCCGCGCGCAGGAAGGGTCGATCAGCGAGATCGACCATGATACGATCGCCTATCATTTCCACGAACCGCTGGGCGTGGTCGGCCAGATCATCCCCTGGAACTTCCCGATCCTGATGGCGGTGTGGAAGCTGGCCCCGGCGCTGGCTGCGGGCAATTGCATCGTGCTGAAACCCGCCGAACAGACGCCCATGTCGATCCTGGTGCTGCTCGACATTATCGGCGACCTGCTGCCGCCCGGCGTGCTGAACGTCGTCAACGGCTTTGGCGTGGAGGCAGGCAAGCCGCTCGCCAGCAACAAGCGGATCAGCAAGATCGCCTTCACTGGCGAAACGACGACCGGCCGCCTGATCATGCAATATGCGTCGGAGAATCTGATTCCCGTCACGCTGGAGCTGGGCGGCAAATCGCCCAACATCTTCTTTGCCGACGTGATGGACGCGGATGACGATTATTTCGACAAATGCCTGGAAGGCTTTGCGATGTTCGCGCTCAATCAGGGCGAAGTCTGCACCTGCCCCAGCCGCGCGCTGATCCAGGAATCAATCTACGAAAAGTTCATCGAGCGCGCCATTGCGCGGGTGAAGGCGATCAAGCAGGGCAGCCCGCTCGACCCGGCCACCATGATCGGCGCGCAGGCGTCGAACGACCAGCTGGAAAAGATCCTCTCTTATATCGAGATCGGCCTGGCCGAAGGGGCGGAGCTGCTGACCGGCGGGGCGCGCGCCCACCTGGATGGCGAACTGAGCGAGGGCTATTATGTCACGCCCACCGTCCTGAAGGGCCACAACAGGATGCGCATCTTTCAGGAGGAGATTTTCGGTCCGGTGCTCGCCGTCACCACCTTCAAGGATGAGGCCGAAGCGCTCGCCATCGCCAATGACACGCTCTACGGCCTGGGTGCTGGCGTGTGGACTCGCGATGGCAGCCGCGCCTATCGCATGGGCCGGGGCATTCACGCCGGGCGGGTGTGGACCAATTGCTATCATGCCTATCCGGCCCATGCCGCGTTCGGCGGATTCAAACAGTCGGGCATTGGTCGCGAAAATCACAAGATGATGCTGGACCATTATCAACAGACCAAGAATCTGCTGGTCAGCTACAGCCCCAAGGCATTGGGCTTTTTCTAAAGGGTCGCGTCGAAGGCGCGCGCGTTCCCCTGAGCGCCTTCGTCCCTCGGCGGGCGTCCCCACGGGCGTCCGCCACATTTTATGGAAGGAAGCTCTGGCCGTGACGCTCCCGCTTCCATCCCGCATATTGGTGGCCGACGCGGCGCAGGCGCTCATGACCTGACGTGACAAATGGGCAGCACAGTGCATAACCCCTGAAAAAAGGGGAATGCGATGGGAGAGAGCAAGATGAGCATGGAGGCGGCGGACATCGGCTTTGCGTCTAGCCACATGCCTGATCCGGCCGATGCGATGGCGCAGGTTGCCAGTGCGCTGGGCGATACGCCGCTGGCCGGGATGCTGCTCTTTTGCTCGCACCGTTTCGACCGCGATGCGCTGGCCCGTGCGGTCAATCGCCATGGCAAACAGGCGGTCGCGATCGGCTGCACCAGCTCGGGCGAACTGACCGAGGCGGGCTATGACGAGGATAGTCTGAGCGTCGTCGGCTTTCCTGCCGCCAGCTTCCATATGGTGTCCCATTGTTTCGACGGTATCGACGCCTTCGATCCCGTCGCCGCACGGGAAGCCGTCCGGTCGCTCGTTGCGGTGGCCGAACGCGACAGCCGCCATCTGGGTGATCGGGTCAACCATGTCGCACTGTTCCTGGTCGATGGCCTGTCCCATCGCGAAGAATTGCTGACGATGACGATACAGGATGCGCTGGGCGACGTGCCGCTGATCGGCGGGTCATCGGGCGACGGTCTGGATTTCCGGGAAACGGCGATCTTCCAGGGCGGCCGCTTCCACCACCGGGCCGCCGTCATCGCCATCCTGTCCACCCCCCGCCCGCTTCATGTATTCAAGGGCCAGCATTACCGCCCCGGCGCGGCCAAGATGGTAGTGACCGGCGCGATCACGCAGGACCGTATCGTCACCGAAATCAATGCCGAACCCGCCGCGCAGGAATATCTGCGGCTGGCAGGTCATGCCGGGGAGGAACTGGGCCTGGCCTTTTATGCCGCTCATCCGCCGATGGTACGGGCGGGCGGCGACTATCATGTCCGGTCGATCCAGAGCGCCAACCCGGATGGCAGCCTGACCTTCTACTGCGCGATAGACGAGGGCATCGTGCTGACCGTGGGCGAGCCGGTGGACCGGATCGCGGGGATGGAAGCGATGTTTGCCGACATCGCCGCCCATGTCGGCACGATAGACCGGATCATCGCCTTCGATTGCGTGCTGAACCGCATCGACGCCAAGCAGCGGCAGATCAGCCGCGTCGTGTCCGAACTCTATGGCCGTCACCGCGTCATCGGCTTCAACACCTATGGCGAGCAATATCATGCGCTGCACGTCAACCAGACCTTCAGCGGACTTGCGATCGGGCGATGAGCGTTTCGCCTGAACCCGACAGCGAGCTGGACATGTTGCGGGAAGAAAACCGCAAGCTGCGCAAGATCAATGCCGCGCTGATCGACCGGGTCGAACGGTCGAACGACATGGCGGGCAATGCTTTTTCGATGTTCGAGACCGCGATCACGCTGGAAGCGATGGTGCGGGAGCGGACCGTGGAACTGGAGGATGCGCTGGGCCGCCTGGCCATCGCCAACGCCGATCTGGCACAGGCCCATGCCAGCGCCGACGCGGCGCAGACCCGGCTGCGCGACGCGATCGATTCGATCAATGAAGGCTTCGTCCTGTTCGATGCCGAGGACAGGCTGGTCCTGTTCAACGAGGCCTATCTGGGTTTCTGGCCGGAAATCGCCGATCAGGTTCGTGAAGGCCTGTCCTTTGACGAGCTTGCCCGGCTCGCTGCCGCGCATCACCGCACGCCCGGATCGCTGGTTGCGCCCGACCGCTGGGTATCGGACCGGCTGGCCCGCCACAGCGTGGCCGATGGCGGCCATGTCCAGGCGCTGGCCGACGGACGCTGGGTCCAGATCAACGAACTGCGCACCAGCGAAGGCGGCATCGTCGGCATCTATACCGACATTACCGAGGTGAAGGCGCAGGACGCGCGCAACCGGGCGCTGGAACTGGCAGAGCGCAACCTGATCCTGCAATCGACGCTGGATAATCTGTCCGAAGGCGTGTGCCTGTTCGACGCGCAGGGGCGGGTCGCGGCGTGGAACGAGGCGCTGCAGCATCTGCTCGACCTGCCGGGCGACTGGGCGCAGGAGGGCGGCAGTCATGGCGCGCTGGTGGGCTGGTGCCGCGATCAGCTGGGCATGGCCGATGGCGGCTGCCTCGACTGGCGGGGCGACCGACCGGGCGGCGAGCCGCTGCACGCGCTGGTCCATACGGGAACACGCAGTTTCGAGCTGCGCAGCACTGCGCTGGAGCGGGGCGGTCAGGTGATCGGCTTTACCGACGTCACCGCCATGTTGCGCGCGCAGGCGGGTTTGCAGGAAACCGCCGAGACGCTGGAGCGCAGGGTGGCCGAGCGCACCGCCGAACTGGAGACCGAGATCGCCGAACGGCGGGCGATCGAGGCGCAGTTGCGCGACGCCAAGACGGCGGCGGAAAAGGCCAACCTGTCCAAGACCAGCTTTCTGGCCGCCGCCAGCCACGACCTGCTCCAGCCATTAAATGCCGCGCGGCTGTTCGTCGCGGCGCTGGGCGACCGGCGGCTGGCGCTGCCGACCCGCGCATTGGTCAACCAGACATCGACCGCGCTCGATTCGGTCGAGGATCTGCTGGAGGCGCTGCTGGAGATCAGCCGTCTGGACGCAGGCGCGATCCAGCCGGAGATTGGCGATTTCCGGCTCGACCGGCTGCTCGACACGCTGCGCGTGGAATTTGCGCCGATGGCGCGCACGGCCGGGCTGGAGCTGGCGATCACCAGCGAACCGGCCTGGGTGCGTTCCGACATCCGGCTGCTGCGGCGCATCCTGCAGAATTTCCTGTCCAACGCGCTGCGCTATACCCAGCAGGGATCAGTGCGGGTGGATTGCACAAGCGGACCCGATGGCGTGCGCATCAGCGTGGTCGACAGCGGCCCCGGCATTGCAATCGACAAGCAGGCTTTGGTGTTCGAGGAGTTTCGGCGGCTCGATACCCGCACCAGCGGCAAGGGGCTGGGCCTGGCCATCGTCAAGCGGGCGAGCGATATGCTGGGCCACCCGATCACGCTCGATTCCGCGCCCGGTCGCGGATCGACCTTTGCGATTTGCCTGCCTGCGGGCGAGCCGGTGGCCGATCCCGACAGCGAGCCGAACATAGTCGGGCGTGATCGCACCATGCGCGGCCTTAACGTGCTGGTGATCGACAATGAACGGGCGATCCAGACCGGCATGTCCATCCTGCTGGCGGGCTGGGGTTGCACCGTGCGGGCGGCAGGCGGCTTTGCCGATGCGACCGCCCTGTTCGCAGACGATGCGAAGCCCGACATCATCCTGATCGACTATCATCTGAATGACGGCGAGACCGGCGACCATGTGATCGACCGGTTGCGCGCCCATTTTGGCGGGCCGGTGCCGGCAGTCATGATTTCGGCCGATCGGGGCAAGGATCTGAAGGTCCGGCTGGACGCCTGCGGCATTCCGCTGCTGAGCAAGCCGGTCAAGCCCGCCCAGTTGCGCGCGCTGCTGCGGACGATGTTGAAATAGACCGCCTGTCGCGCCGGTCAGTCGACGCGGAAATGCACCCGGTTTGCCTTGATCACTGCCTGGGTGCGGCTCAGCACGCCCAGCTTCTGGAGGATCGCCGACACATGCGCCTTGATCGTGGTCATCGACACGTTGAGGTCGTGGGCGATCTGCTTGTTGAGGCGGCCGTTGACCAGATGGCCCAGCACGGTTTTCTGCTGCGGGGTCAGGCTGTCGATCCGGCGGGTAATGTCATCCTCGTCGGCAGAAGGCGCCGCGCCCTCGCCCATGGTTTCGGGCAGGTAGATTTCGCCGGACACGACCCGATGCAAAGCATCGACGATGGCGCTGCGCTTCAAGGATTTGGGGATGAACCCCGCCGCGCCCGCGGCCAACGCCTCCTGCACGATCGCGCGGTCGAACGCGCCCGACACCATCACCACCGGCAGGATCGGAAAACGGTCACGCAGCAGCTTGAGGCCATCGAGCCGCCGCACATCGGGGATGTGAAGGTCGAGCAGGATGAGATCGAAATTATCCTGCTTTTCCAGCGTGGCGACGGCATCCTCCAGCGTCGCCGCCTCGAAAATCTCGATATTGTCGAAACTGATCGCGATGACGCTGCGCAACCCGTCGCGCACGAGCGGATGATCATCGACGATCAGCACCCGCTCCATGATAGCTTCACCGCCCATATATTGGCCCATATCCTGCCCCAAGCCCGAATGATCGGCCAAGTCATGGGACGTGGCAAGCCGCAAAGCGCAAGGCGGCGGTGCCGGAGCGTGCATCGCATAGCTGCCGCGTCCCATGACGATCATGACCTTCTCTCCCTTATGACTTCGGCAGCTTGAACACCCAGAGCGCGCCGCCCTGATTAATGTCCTTGAACGATTTGGCGACTTCGCCGCCCCACAAAGGCACAGCGCCGCCCCAGCCGGACATGACGGCGACATATTGTTCGCCATCCTGTTCCCAGGTGACAGGCGAACCGACCACGCCGGACCCGGTCTGGAACTTCCACAATTCCTGACCGGTCCTGGCGTCGAACGCCTTGAGGAAGCCTTCGGGCGTGCCGGTGAAGACCAGATTGCCGCCGGTCGTCAGCACCCCGCCCCAGAGCGGCGCCTTATTCTTATATTCCCACACGATCTTGCCGGTCTTGGGGTCCATCGCCCGCAACGCGCCAATATGATCGTCGGCGATCGATTTGATGGTGAAGCCCGCGCCCAGATAGGCCGCGCCCTTTTTATAGGCGATCGGTTCGTTCCAGATGTCCATGCCCCAGTCGTTGGACGGAATGTAGAAGAGACCGGTGTCGTGGCTGTAGGCCATCGGCATCCAGTTCTTGCCGCCCAGAAAAGATGGCGAGGCGAATACCGGCTTGCCCTTGGCATCGCCGGGCGCTGGCGGGCGACCTTCGGGGATATAATTGGGCTTGCCATTCTTGTTGAAGCCATTGGCCCATGTCGTCTGCATGACGAATTTGTTGGCGCTGATGAACTTGCCGTTGGTGCGGTCGAGGACGAAGAAATAGCCGTTGCGGTCGGCCTTGGCCCCCAGCTTCATCGGCTTGCCGTTGATGGTGGCATCGAAGGGGATGAATTCATTGACCCCGTCAAAATCCCAGCCGTCATGCGGCGTGGTTTGATAATGCCATTTGATGACGCCGGTGGCCGGATCGATCGCCAAGGTCGAGGCGGTGTAGAGATTGTCGCCGGGGCGCAGATGGCTGTTCCAGGGTGCGGGGTTGCCGGTGCCGAAGAAGAGCAGGTTGGTGTCGGGATCATAGGTGCCGCCCAGCCAGGTCGCGCCGCCGCCGCTCTTCCACAGATCGCCCCGCCAGGTCGCGTTGAGCTTACCGGTGATGCCATTATCCTGCCCCTTGAGCGTGCCCATATGGCCTTCGATCACCGGGCGGTGCCAGATCAACTCGCCGGTGTTGACGTCGCGCGCATCGACCGCGCCGACGACACCGAATTCGCCGCCCGAATTGCCGGTGATGACCATGCCGTTGACGATCAGCGGCGCGGCGGTGGCGCTATAGCCTTCCTTATAATCGGCGATCTGCTTGTTCCAGATCACCTTGCCCGTGTTGCGGTTGAGCGCCACCAGCCGGGCGTCGAGCGTGGCGAAGATGATCTTGTCGCCATAGATCGCCGCGCCCCGGTTGACCACGTCGCAGCAGGGCATGATCCCGTCGGGCAGACGGGCGTCATATTGCCATTTTTCCTCGCCCGTGCGCGCGTCGAAGGCGAACAGGCGCGAATAGCTGCCGGTGACATAGATGGTGCCGTCATAGACGATCGGCTGCGCTTCCTGTCCGCGCTGCTTTTCGCCGCCCAGCGAAGCGGAGAAAGCGGGGACCATTTTCGACACGTTACCGCTGTTGATGGCGTTCAAGCTGCTGAAACGGTGCGCCTGCGGTCCCATGCCGTAGGTCAGCACGTCGCCGGTCGATTTGGCGTCGTTCATCAGGTCCGCATCGGTCGGCCCGCCCTGTGCCACCAGCGGCGCGGCCCCCATCGCCAGCGTGATCGCGGCGACGCCCGACAGCGCCCGCATGATCGGTCCCTTCATAACCATCCTCCCTGTGTGTAGGGGCGCGTTGGACGCCCCCGGTTTATGTGCAGACTATGCCGCGCGGCTGGCGCAGCAATTGGACCTTGGGTCGGGATATTGGGGTCGGCGCTCAACCTGCCGCGTTGGCTGCGGTCCAGCTGACGCCATAGCGTGCGAACAGCGCCTTCATCTCGCCGCTTGCCGCCATGGCGGTGACGATCTGCTCCACCGCATCGCCCAGCGTGCGGCTATTTTCCCTGACCGCCATGCCGATATCCCAGCCGGGCGAGGTGAAGGCAGGCAGCGGTCCCCGGCGCAGGGTAACCCGGCCAGCGCCCGCACGGTGCAGCCCATGTTCGATCTGCGCCCGGCTCGCCAGGACAGCGTCCGCCTGCCCGGCCGTCACCGCCGCCACCGCCGCCGATCCGGTCGGATAATGGACGACATCCTTCGCCAATATCCCGCCGAACGATCCGATCAGATAGAAGTCGGGAATGGAGTCCAGTTCGGCCGCCAGCTTGGCGCCGCGCCACTGCGTCGGCATCCCTTCCAGCGCGACCGCGCCACCGACACCGGCCAGCGCGAAGCTCTCGCGATAATAAGGCGCGACGATCGCGACCTGATCGTTGCGCGCGGCGAAACTGCGGTCGAAGGGGACATGCAGCATCAGGTCGCCAGGCATGAAGCCCAGCAGCCCGCCCTTCCACACGCCATTGCGCAGGTCATCATCGACGCTTTCGTCCGCGACCAGTTGCGCGACATCGGCGCGCACGCCAAGCTTGGCCGCAATCGCCTGCGCCAGATCGGCGTCGAGGCCGACGATCTGGCCGCCCTCCTCCCACGACCAGGGGCGATTGTCCTGATAGACCACCACCCGCAATGTGCCGAGCGCCTTGACCTTCGCCAGCGGGGCTGCGCCGCCGCGGCCCGCCGCGAGTGCAAGCGCCGCGCCTGCCCCGCCGATCAGAGCGCGGCGGCTGAGCGTCGCCCTATCCCTCATGCTTGGTTTCAAGCCAGGCGCGGATCGCCCAGCCCGCCTTCTGACCCAGCACGTCGCCAAAGGGCGGCATATAGACTTTGCCGTCGTGGCTGGACCCATGGCGGAAGCGTTCGGCGAACCATTGGTCGCCGGTTTCGCCTGCCTCCAGATAGCGCAGGTCCGGCGCGATCCCGCCGGATTCGGCGTCCAGCCCATGGCAGCGCGCGCAATTCTGGCCATAGGCCGACTGGCCGACCTGAATCGCGTTGGTATTGCCACTATAGGGGTTTTTTTCCAACCAGCTGTCGCCAATCTCCGGCAGCGCCGTCGTATCCACTGCCTGCGGCGTCACGTCACCATGCGCCCGCAGCGCGCTCGCCCCAGTCATGCCAAACGTGACAATGGCACCCAGCAGCGTGATCCGTCCCAGTTTCATATGCCTCATCCTCACAGCCAAATTCTCGTTGACCTGAATATCGGCCAAGGCGATCGCGCAGCCCATTGACCATTGGTACAATCCTGCTCGTGCCTGACAGCCGATAGGATGGCGGGCAAAGAGGCGAGAGGATCAGGGTTTATGAAGCGCATCGGCATGGCCATCTGGGCCGTCTGGCTGGCGCTGCCCGCCGCGGCGCAGGGCGAAACCCTCTATGTTTCCAACGAGCGAGGCGACAGCGTGTCGGTGGTCGATACGCGGTCGGGTCAGGTGACCGCGACATGGGCGGTGGGTGGCCGCCCGCGCGGCATCACCCTGTCGAAGGATGGCCGCTACCTCTATATCTGCGCCAGCGCCGACCATGCGGTGCAGGTGATCGACCGCGCCACAGGCAGGCTGGTCGCCGAATTGCCGTCGGGCCAGGACCCGGAGCAATTTTTCCTCTCCCGCGACGGCGCGACCCTGTTCGTCGCCAATGAGGATGATGCCGCACTGACCGCCATTGATCTGGCCAGCCGCACCGTCGCCTTTCAGGTCGATGTCGGCGGCGAGCCGGAGGGGGTGGCGCAAAGCCCGGACGGGCAATGGGTAGCGGTGACATCCGAGGAGGATGGAGTCGTCAACTGGATCGACGTGGCCAAGCGCCAGATGGTGGCCGAAACGCAGACCGACCAGCGCCCGCGCCATGTCGAATTTACCGCCGACGGTGCGCAACTATGGGTCGCGGCGGAAATTGGTGGCACGGTCCAGATCATCGACACGAAAAGCCATGCAGTGCGCGAGACGATCCGTTTTGCGATTCCGGGCGTTGCGGCGCACCGCATCCTGCCCTGCGGCATCCGCTTCACCCCTGATGGGCGGACCGCGATCGTCGCGCTGGGCCGGGCCGATCATGTCGCGCTGGTCGATGTCGCGACCCGCACCGTTCGCGCCTATGTGCCGGTGGGCAAGCGGGTGTGGCATGTCGCGGTCAGCGCGGATGGCACCAAAGTCTATACCGCCAACGGACTGTCCGATTCGGTATCGGTGATCGACCTGGCCAGGGCGCAGGTGGTTGCGACCATCGCGGTCGGGGCCGCACCCTGGGGCATCGTGGCGGCACCCTGACCGCTCGGCCACGATTGCGGCGCGGTGCGCCAGATGGCATGGCGGGATGATGACACGCATCGGCCTGCTCGGCGGCTCCTTCAACCCGGCCCATGGCGGGCATCGCGCGATTTCGCTGTTCGCAGCCAAGGCGCTGGGGCTGGACGAGGTGTGGTGGCTGGTGTCGCCCGGCAATCCGTTGAAGCCCCGCGCCGGCATGGCCCCCCTGCCCGCCCGGCTGGCCCACGTGCGCAAGGTCGCGCGCCGCGCGCCGATTCGCGCGACCGCGATCGAGGCGCAGCTGGGCACCCGCTATACCGCCGATACGCTGCGCACGCTGACCCGTCGCTACCCGCGCAATCGCTTCATCTGGTTGATGGGGGCCGATAATCTGGCGCAATTTGCCCAATGGAAGGACTGGCGCGGCATTGCCCGGCAAATGCCCATTGCCGTGATCGCCCGTCCGGGCTATGATGATCAGGCCCGTGGCTCTGTGGCCATGAGCTGGCTGCGGCGCTTCGTCCTGCCCGCTTGCCAGAAAGCAGGCTGGACGAATTGGAGACCGCCGGCGCTCGTGCTATTGCGCTTTCGCCCTGATCCAAGATCGGCGACCCTGTTTCGGCAGGCGAACCCCCTCTGGCATCGCGAATATGAACAAGCACGTGTGCGGGACCCGCTCACGCGTCGGCTGATCGTCTAGAATGGAGCTTTTTTGACCAGACCCCTTATTGCCAACGATACGGCCGCAGCGGCCGATAGCGTGGCTGCCCTGCACGCCCTCGTCATGCAGTCGCTCGACGACGACCAGGCCCAGGAAACCATTTCCATCCCCCTCGAAGGCAAGAGCAGCATCGCCGATTATATGGTGATTGCGAGCGGTCGTTCGTCGCGTCAGGTCGCGGCGATCGCCCAGCATCTGGCCGAGCGGGTCAAGAAAGGCACCGGTCGTTCGTGCCGCATCGAAGGGCTGCCGGTCGCCGACTGGGTGCTGATCGACGCAGGCGACGTGATCGTCCATCTGTTCCGGCCCGAAGTGCGCAGCTTCTACAATCTGGAACGGATGTGGGGCTTTGTCGACGCACCGGTCGCGGGGACGGCGTAAAACGCGCTTCCACTGGCGCGCGGTGACGGGGTAGGAGGGGCCATGCTCCTCCACATCATCGCGCGCGGGAAGATCGGGCGGTCGCCCGAAGCCGATCTGGTCGACCGCTATGTCAAGCGGCTGACCATGCCGCACAAGATCACCGAAATGCCCGATAGGGGCGGCAAGCTGCCCCCGCAAGCGCCCGGCACCGTCACGGTGATGCTGGACGAAAAGGGCAAGCAGCTTTCGTCCATGGACTTTGCCCGGCGGATCGAGGGGTGGCGCGACGCGGGGACGCGCGAATGCCGTTTCCTGATCGGCGCGGCGGACGGGTTCGATGACGCGGACCGGGCGAATGCGGACCTGCTGATCGCCTTTGGCGCCATGACCTGGCCGCACATGATGGCGCGCGCGATGCTGGCCGAACAATTGTGGCGGGCCTGCTCCATCCTTGCCAACCACCCCTATCATCGCGAAGGATAGCCCGGTGAAGCGGGGCAGGATCATGATCGCGATGCTGGCGGGCCTTGGAGCCTTGGCCGCATCGCGCCTGCCCGCCGCCGATGACGGGGCGATCATCCTGCCGGGTACGGCCGGGACCACATTGCAGCAGGAACAGGCCGCGCTGAAGGCCGCACGTCGCCAGTCGGACGAGGCGCGCGATCGGTCCGCCCGGCTCGACCAGCAGGCCGGCGCGGCGCGCGACGAGGCCGAACAGGCACGTCGCCGCGCCGCCGCCATGGCCGCGCGCATCCAGCAGGCCGAAGCCGACATAGCGGGCGCGCAGGCGCGCATTGCCATCGTCGCGCGGATGCAGCGAGCGCAGGCGGCGCGGCTGGCGGCCAAGCAGGAACCGGTGGTGCGGCTGACCGCCGCGCTCCAGATGATGGCGCGCCGCCCGCTGGCACTGGCGCTGGTCCAGCCCGGATCGGTGACCGATGCCGTGCATATGCGCGCGGTGCTGGGGCAGGTGCTACCGGTGATCCGCCAGCGCACCGCGGGGCTGCGCGCGGAACTGGAGCGCAGCCGGGCGCTGCGGGCGACGGCGCAACGGGCTGCGGACGCGCTGGCGGTTAGCCAGCAGCAGCGCAAGGATCGGCAGGCGCAGCTCGCCGCACTGGAGACGCAGAAGCGGGTCGCCGCGCGCGACTATCGTACCAATGCGGGGTTGGAGAGCGAACGCGCGCTGGCGCTGGGCGAGAGGGCGCGGGACATTGTCGACCTGATGGATCGGCTGGAGGAAGCGGGCGACCTGCGCGAACAGCTGGCCGCGCTGCCCGGCCCGCTGCTGCGCCCCGCCCGTCCCGATCAGACCGGAGCCCCTGCCCCGGAACGCACGGTCGCGCTGAGCGGCCCGCCACCCTATCGCCTGCCGGTCGTCGGCCAGCTTGTCACGGGCATGGGCGAGGTCAATGACGGCGGCGTCCGGTCGCGCGGGCTGACGCTGGTGACGCAGGCTGGCGCGCAGGCCGTCGCGCCGACCGCCGGGCGCATCGCCTTTGCCGGGCCGTATCGCGGCTATGGCCAGATATTGATCATCGACCATGGTCAGGGCTGGACGACACTGATCACCGGCCTGCATCGCGTGACCGCGCAAGTGGGCGACAGCGTGCGGCAGGGCGACCCCGTCGCGATCACCGGCCCCGGTCGGCCCACCATCACGATAGAATTGCGCCGCAACGGGCGGCCGGTGGATATCGTGCCGCTAGTGGGACTGGGATGAAGATCACGCCTCCATTAACCCGACGCTCATCGATCCTGCGCAACACTCGTCGAAGCGCGCTTTTGCGTCGGGACGCGAATCGGCTTATGATGGGTCGCAGATGCCGGAATCAAGGATGCCCATGAAATCTCCCTTCCTCCAGGGCGCGCTTGCGCTTGGGGCGCTTGCGCTCATTCCCGCCACCACTGCGGCGCTCGCCGATGGGGAGGCGTCGAGCTACAAGGCGCTCGATGAATTCATGGACGTGTTCCAGAAGGTCCGCAGCGACTATGTCGAGAAAGTCGACGATGAAAAGCTGATCAAGGGCGCGATCGACGGGATGCTGGCCAGCCTCGATCCGCACAGTAGCTTCCTCGACGCGCGGGATTTCCAGAATCTGCGCACCCAGACCGAAGGCAGCTATGGCGGCCTGGGCCTGTCGGTCACGCAGGAGGATGGCGCGGTCAAGGTGATTGCACCGACGCAGGATACCCCCGCTTGGCGCGCGGGGATCAAGGCGGGCGACTATATCACCCATATTGACGGTCAGCTCATCTATGGCGGCACGCTGGACGAGGCGGTCGACAAGATGCGCGGTGCGCCTGGCACTTCGCTCAAGCTGACGATCGTGCGGTCGGGCCGCGACAAGCCGATCGACCTGACCCTGACGCGCGAGATTATTCAGCTCAAGCCCGTGAAGTGGGAAGTGAAGAACGGCATCGGCGTCATCAACATCGTCAGCTTCTCGGCCAATACCGGGGCCGATGTGCGGCAGGCGATCCGCAGCATCGACAAGTCGCTGGGCCACAAGCCGACCGGCTATGTGCTGGACCTGCGGTCCAACCCCGGCGGCCTGCTGGATGAAGCCGTGTCGGTCAGCGACGCCTTCCTGGAGCGCGGCGAGATCGTGTCGCAGCGCGGCCGGGCCAAGGGCGATGTCGAACGCTATTATGCCAAGCCGGGTGACGACGCCAAGGGTCTGCCGGTGATCGTGCTGGTGGACGCGGGATCAGCGTCGGCGTCGGAAATCGTCGCGGGTGCGTTGCAGGACCAGCATCGCGCGCTGGTGATGGGCGAACGCAGCTTCGGCAAGGGCAGCGTGCAGACGATGTTGCCGCTGTCGAACACTACCGCGCTCAAGCTGACGACCGCGCGTTACTATACGCCGTCGGGCCGCAGCGTGCAGGAAGGGGGCATCCAGCCCGACATCCGCGTGCCGCAACTGTCCGACCCGGATTATAAGAACCGTCCCAAATATCGCGAAAGCGACCTGCGCCGCCATTTGATCAACGAGATCAAGACCGACGACAAGTCGCTGGAGGAAGATGCCAAGGACGATCCGCGCTTCGCCATGTCGGCCGAGGAGCTGAAGAAGAAGGGCGTGGAGGATTTCCAGCTCGACTATGCGCTCAAGACGATTTCGCGCCTGGCCAGCACGCCCGGCGCAACCATCGCGCAGGCGGCGGCAAGGAAGCCGGGGGCGAAGTAGGGGGTTCCCTATCATTCCCGTTCGCCCTGAGCGAAGTCGAAGGGCGTGGCTGAGCGAAGCCGAAGCCACTTCGCTCCGCTCAGTGGTGAGCTTCGACTTCGCTCAGCCCGAACGGATGGTGTGGGAATCCCGCAAGTTCAGCATGACGAAAGGTGCCGGGGGGTTTAAGCGAGGGTGATGAGTAAACTTCCCCTCGCTCGCGCGCTGGCGCTGTTGATTCCCGTGGCGCTGCTGGGTGGTGCCTATGTGTCGCAATATGTGGGCGGGCTGCATCCGTGCGAAATGTGCTGGTGGCAGCGTTACCCGCATATGGTGGCGATCGGGTTGGCGCTGCTGGCCTTTGCGGCGAAGGGCAACCGCCGCACCAGCGCGATGTTCACGACGCTGGCGGCCATCGCCATCGCGGTGAGCGGCGGCATCGGCCTGTTCCATGCCGGGGTCGAATATGGCTGGTGGGAAGGGCTGACCGCCTGCTCCACATCGCCGGCCGGGGGCAGCGCAGCCGACATATTGAACCAGATCATGGCGACGCCGATCACCCGCTGCGACGTTGCGCCGTGGAGCCTGCTGGGCATTTCGCTGGCGGGTTATAACGGCCTCTTGTCGGTGGGTGGTGCGCTCGCCATCTTGATGCTGCTGGCACGCAAAGGACGCAACGCATGAGCGAGAAGCAGGATTTTCCCCGCCCCGGTCGCCGCAGCAAGCCTACGAATCGCGCCTCCATGCTGCGGGTCGATCAGGCCGGCGAATTTGGTGCGACCCGCATCTATGCCGGGCAGCTCGCCGTCATGGGCGATCGGCATCCCGACGCACGCGTGATTGCCGGCATGGCTGCGCAGGAGGAACGCCACCGCCAGACGTTCGACGCGATGATGGCGCGACGCGGTGTGCGCCCGACCGCGCTGGCGCCGATCTGGAATGTTGCGGGCTTTGCACTGGGTGCCGTGACGGCGGCGATCGGTCCCAAGGCTGCCATGGCCTGCACTGCCGCGATCGAAACCGAGATCGACCGCCATTATGGCGAACAATTAGTGCAATTGGGCAGCGACGACCCGGAACTCTCCACCGCCATTGCGGATTTTCAGGCAGAGGAAGTCGAGCATCGCGATGCCGCGCTGGCGCATGGTGCGCAGCAGGCCCCTGCCTACCTCCTCTTGTCGGGCGCCATCCGTTTGGGATGCCGGGCCGCCATCGCGCTGTCGAAGCGCATCTGAAAAGGACCGACGGATGACCAAGACCCCGATGATCGCCGCGCTGTTGCTGATGGGCGCGGCCATGCCCGCACTGGCGCAGCCGTCGAGCGCGCCTACCGCTGCCGCCGCGCCGACGACCGAGAAGGTCAACCTGGTCATCGTCTATGGCGATGACGCCTGCCCGCAAAGCCAGGGCGACGATATCGTCGTGTGCGCGCGCAAGGGCGAGGCGGAACGCTATCGCATCCCCGAACCGCTGCGCGGCGACCCCAATGAACCGAGCAAGCAGGCATGGGGCGAGCGGGTTCGGTCGATGGAATATGTCGGCCGGTCCGGCACCGAAAGCTGTTCGCCGGTCGGCGGCGGCGGCGCGACCGGCTGCTTCGCGCAGCTGGCGCGGCTGGCCAAGGCGGAGCGGCAGGCGCTCGACAATGCAAGCTGGAAGGATCTGGTCGAGGCCGAGCGGGGCAAGCGCCTGTCCACGATCGACGCCGACAGCGACGCGATCGAAGCGCGGGTCGTGGCGGAGGAAAAAGCCAAGGCTGCGGCGGCCCCGGCTTCGCAACCCTGACGGGTCCGGGCGCCGGGCGGCGTCTGGATGAGGACTCCCCGCCTTTGGGCAAGGCGGGACATGACAGGGGCGAATGAAGGATTTTCCGGTGATGCGTCTGTCGATTTCCATGGCCCTGATCGCGGCGACGCTGGTGCCGGTTATGCCCGCGCTGGCGCAGCCCGAACCGCCGCCTGAGCGCATCTTCAACCTGATCGTCTATGGCGATGATCCCTGCCCCAAGGGCAAGGATGAGAGCGAGATTGTGGTGTGCGCGCGCAAGCCGGAATCCGAGCGCTATCGCATTCCCAAGAAGTTGCGCGAGAAGCCAGCCGTGGCGGGTGGTCCCGGCTGGGGCAGTCAGGTGGCGACGATGGAACAGGTCCAGCGCCAGACATTGCCCGGCAGCTGTTCGGCGATCGGCAGCAACGGCTTTACCGGCTGCACCGCCCAGATGCTGCAACAATGGTTCGCCGAGCGGCGGATGCAGGAATCGAAGGGCGAACCCTGAGCCTTTATCGGCCCATGCCGGGCTGATAGCGCCGCTTGGCTGCGTTGACCTTGTCGATCAGGCTGGTCAGGGATTCAGGCTCGGGCATCGCACGGCCGGGCTGCGACAGGTTGCTCATCCGCTGGCTGAGTGTGCAAAATATGTGGTCGATGCGATCCATCAGTCTGTCCCCGGACAAGTGATGGCCCGCTATCGCGGTCATGTGGTTAACAAGCGGTAATCGACGGCGCCCCTTTGCGCTCAACCGAATCAGGCGTCCGCCCAGTGGCAGGCGGCCAGTCCCTGCGCATAGGTCGGGTAGCGTGGCGACCAGCCCAGCAGCCGTTTGGCGCGACCATTGGCGACGCGGCGGTTTTCCGCATAAAAGGCCAGCGCCATGGGGGACAGGGCGGCCTGTTCCAGTGTGAGCAGCGGCGGAGGGGGCAGGCCCAGCATGTCGCAGGCCGCCTCTATCACCCGGTTTTGTGCGCAGGGCAGGTCATCGGCCAGATTATAGATGCCCGGTGGCCCGTTGAACGAGGCGATGATCCCGGCGATGATGTCGTCGACATGGACCCGGCTGAAAATCTGGTCTGGCAGGTCGATGCGATGCGCCTTCCCCCCCCGCACCCGGTCCAGCGCGGACCGGCCCGGACCATAGATGCCGGGCAGGCGGAAGCGGCGGACATCGCTGCGCAGTGCGCCCCAGGCCAGGTCGGCATCGGCGCGGGCGGTGCGGCGACCGGTGCCGACCGGGCTGCCCTCATCCACCCATGCCCCGCGTGCGTCACCATAGACGCCGGTGGAGGAGAGATAGCCGATCCATGGCGCCGGTGCGGTGGCTATGGCGGTGCCATAGCGGGCCAGCACCGGATCGGCGTCGCCTTCGGGCGGGACGGAGGAGAGGATATGAGTGGCGCTGGCGATGGCGTCGCGGACGCCGGGTTCATCATCGAAGGCCAGCGTGTCCGCGTCGGCGTGGCGGCGGGTGGCGGTTATGTGCCAGCCATCGGCCCGCAGTCGGTCGGCCAGACGCGACGCGGTATAGCCAAGGCCAAAGATCAACAGATGAGGCACACATACCTCCGTTCGTTTCGAGCCCTTCGACTGCCTGCCAAGGCAGTCGCTCAGAACAGGCCAAGGTCGAGAAATGTCGCGCGCAGGTTTCTCGACTTCGCTCGAAACGAGCGGAGATAGAGATTAGACCGTGAAGCTCTCGCCGCAGCCGCAGGCGCCCTTGGCATTGGGGTTGGCGAAGGTGAAGCCTGCGGTGAAATCATCCTCCACCCAGTCCATCGTCGATCCGACCAGATACAGCACCGACGCGCCGTCAATGTAAAAAGCGCCGCCGGGCGTGGCGATCTTCTCGTCGAATTTCGCTTCCTCGCTGACATAATCGACCGAATAGGCCAGGCCCGAACAACCGCGCTTGGGCGTCGACAGCTTGACGCCGATCGTCCCCTGCGGCGCTTTGGCCATCAGGTCGGCGATGCGCTGCTCCGCGCTCGGCGTCAGGATGACGGCGGCGGGGCGAGTGCGGGTCTTGGTCTCGGTCGTCATCAGAGCATCCCCAGTTCCAGCTTCGCCTCGTCGCTCATCTTGGCCGGGTCCCATGGCGGGTCCCAGACCAGATTGACCTGCGCGTCGCCGACGCCCGGCACCGCGCCAACGCGCAGTTCGACTTCGCCGGGCATGGATTCGGCAACCGGGCAATGCGGCGTGGTCAGCGTCATGGTGACGACGACATGATTGTCGGGCGATACATCGACGCCGTAGATCAGCCCCAGATCATAGATGTTGACCGGGATTTCGGGATCGAAAATATCCTTGAGCGCGTCGATCACGCCGTCATAGACATTGCCGCCCGGTTCGCCCGCGGGTGTTTCCACAGGCTTGGCGGCGAGGAAGCCGTCGAGATAGTCGCGCTGACGCGGTGCCTCTTCCACGCGCGCCTTGGGCGGGGCGTCCACACCCTCAACCTCTTCCACCATGATCTTGTTCGCCTCGGTCATCCGAAGATCTTCCTTACCCGTTCCAAACCCCGGACCAGAGCGTCCACGTCGCCCTGATCGCTATAGATGCCAAAGCTGGCCCGTGCGGTCGCTTCCACGCCCAGATGGCGCATCAGCGGCTGGGCGCAATGATGCCCGGCGCGGATCGCGACGCCCGCTTCGTCCAATATGGTGCCGACATCGTGCGGATGCACCCCCTCGACCTCGAAAGACAGGATGCCCGCGCTGTCGTCCGGCCCGAACAGGCGGACGCTGTTGAGATTTTCCAGCGCAGCGCGCGCCTTTGCCACCAGCGCACATTCATGCGCGTGGATCGCGTCCAGGCCGATCGCCTGCACATAATCGATCGCAGCGGAAAGCCCGATCACCCCGCTGATGTGCGGCGTTCCAGCCTCGAACCGGGTTGGTGCCGGGGCGTAGGTGGTTTTTTCGAACGTCACCTTGTCGATCATCGACCCGCCGCCCTGATAGGGGGGCATGGCGTCGAGCAGTTCGCCCCGCGCCCACAGCACGCCGATGCCGGTCGGGCCATAGAGTTTATGCGCGGAAAAGACGTAGAAATCGCAATCGAGCGCCTGCACATCGATGGCAAGACGTGGCACCGCCTGGCAGCCGTCGATCAATATCCGCGCGCCGACCATATGGGCGATGTCGGCGGCGCGGCGGCAATCCAGCACGCTGCCCAGCACGTTGGACACATGGGCGAGCGCGACCATGCGATGACGCGGCGTGATCATCGCGCGCATCGCGTCGAGATCGATCCGGCCATCGGCGGTCAGGGGAATGACGTCGATATGGGCGCCGACTTTTTCCGCCACCATCTGCCACGGCACGATATTGCTGTGATGTTCAAGGGTGGAGAGAAGGATGCGGTCGCCCGCCTTCAGCTGCTCGCCCGCCCAGCATTGGGCGACCAGATTGATCCCCTCGGTCGCGCCACGGACATAGACGATCTCGCTGTCCGACTTGGCCCCGATGAAGTCGGCGACCTTACGCCGGGCCGACTCATAGGCGAGCGTCATATTGGCCGATCGCGCATAGACGCCGCGATGGACGGTCGCATAGTCCGGGCCATAGGCGCGGGCGATGGCGTCGATCACCGCTTGCGGCTTTTGCGCGGTCGCGGCGCTGTCAAGATAATGCCAGTCGAGGACGCCGGGGAAATCGGCCCGCAGGGAGAGGCGTTCGGGGGCGATGACGGTCACAGGATTTTACCTTCCTCGTCATGCCGGACGTGATCCGGCATCCAGAGTCTCCCGCACCACGCGTGCCGCCCTGGATCCCGGATCAAGTCCGGGATGACGGAATGGGATGGAACAGCGTTCATACCAGCGCCTCCAGCTTGGCGATGGCGGCGGCTTCCAGAGTCTCGCGCACGGCTTCGTCCGCCACGCTGTCGAACACGCCGGCCACGAAGGAGCGCAGCAGCAGCGTCTTGGCGGTTGTCGGGTCCATGCCGCGCGAGGCCATGTAGAAGAGCGCGGCCTTGTCCAGTTCACCCACGGTTGCGCCATGGGCGCATTTCACGTCGTCAGCGTAGATTTCCAGCTCCGGCTTAGCGTTTGCCGTGGCGGTGCGGTCCAGCAGCATGGCTTTGACCGACTGGAAGGCGTCGGTGCGCTGCGCGTCGCGGGCGACCGCGATCTTACCCAGATAGCTGCCGGTCGCGCGCTGCGACAGGATGGAGCGGATCGTCTGGCCGCTGGTCGCGTCGGGCTGCGCATGGGTGACGCTGGTGACGATTTCCAACGTCTGGTCACCGCTGCCCAGAATTGCGCCGCCCAGTTCGAAATGGCTGCCCTTGCCGAGCGTCACATCGATCGTCACCCGGCCCAGTCTGCCGCCAATATTGAGGACATGAAAATCGCAGCGCGCGCCATCGCCCACGGTCACGACATAATCATGCACCGCCGTGGCGCCATCAGCGGCGTCCTGCAACAGATGACGGTGCGCGCTGTCACCCGCCGCCACGTCGATGCGGGTCGGTGCGGGGGTTGGCCAGATGGTGGCAACGGCATCGAGATCGCTGTAGCGCCATTCTTCCATTGCGCGGGTCGGGAGGGCTGCGGTCGCCATCATAATATACCGTCATCCCGGACCTGATCCGGGATCCAGAGTGCGGGGCGCAGTGCCTGGGGCACTGGATCCCGGATCAAGTCCGGGGTGACGAGGGTGCTGAGGATCATGCGGCGACCACCTCGGCATAGCCTTCGCGTTCCAGCTCCAGCGCCAGTTCGGGGCCGCCTGATTTCACGATCCGTCCGCCAGCCAGCACATGCACAAAGTCCGGCTTCACATAATCGAGCAGCCGCTGATAATGGGTGATCAGCAGCACGGCCTTGTCAGGCTTGCGCATGATCGCGTTGATGCCAGCGCCGACGATTTTCAGCGCGTCGATGTCGAGGCCGGAGTCGGTTTCGTCGAGGATCGCGAGCTTGGGATCAAGGATGCCCATCTGCACCATTTCTGCGCGCTTCTTTTCGCCGCCCGAAAAGCCGACATTCACCGGACGCTTGAGCATATCCATGTCGAGGCCGAGCAAAGCCGCCTTTTCCTTGGCGAGGCGGATGAATTCGCCGCCATTGAGTTCCTTTTCGCCGCGCGCGCGCTTTTGGCTGTTGAGGCTTTCGCGCAGGAATTGAAGGTTGGACACGCCGGGGATTTCGACCGGATATTGGAAGCCCAGGAACAGGCCGGCGGCGGCGCGTTCATGCGGGTCCAGATCGAACAGGTCGGCATCGTCGAACGTCGCCGTGCCGCCGGTCACTTCATAGCCCGGCCGCCCGCCCAGCGTATAGGCCAGCGTCGATTTGCCCGCGCCGTTCGGCCCCATGATCGCGTGAATTTCCCCCGCGTTGATGGTGAGCGACAGGCCTTTCAGGATCGCCTTGCCGTCAATTTCGTTGGTCAGATTATCGATATCAAGCATGGTTCAGTCTCTGTCTGTCGTCAGCGTGTAACGCTTTTGGATGCGGTCTACGAGGGTGCCGTCCTGCAATGGGATGGCAGTTTTCACCGCATGATCGGCAAAGCCCTGCTTTGTGTAGAAACGCAGCCCACCTGCATTGTCGGCGCGGATGGTGGCATTAATGGCAACAAGACCAAGGTCGCGTGCCCGCGCCCGCGTCGCCGCGAACAAGGCCGTACCGACACCGCGCTGCGTGCCGTCGATCCGCGCAAAAGTCGCGATGTCGCCGATATTGGCAGGCAGGTCCGGGGACCGGCCGAGTGTCTGGAACCCTTCGAGCCGACCGGTCGTCCCATCCACCGCGACCAAGCAACAATGCACGTCGGGGCCAGTCAGATAGGCCTGATCCAGTGTTTCTGCCGTGAAGGGTGTCTCCAGCGCCGTCGTACCCCCGGCTGCAATCACCGCGTTCAGCAATGTAGCAAGCGAAGGCGCATCGGCGGACATGACGGCGCGCACCGTCAGCGCCGCACTGGCGTCGGCCAGGATGGCGCCGTGCGGCGACATCAGTTTCCGCCCTCATGCGCACGCTGGAGCGTGCGGGCGGTCCAGAAGGCCATGTCGCGCACATCGCCGGGAGCCGGGAACAGCGTGTCGATATGGCGCTTGATCGGCATATAGGGCCACCAGTCGGCGTCCTTTTCCGGCGGGCCTTTTTCAAGCAGCGCGACGACGAATTCGCTGACCGGACCCATGCGGGCGAGGTTGGGGGCTTTTGCCTTGTGGAACGCCTTGTCCTTGCGCAGCTTCTCCGTCATCGCGGCGTCGGATTTTTGCAGGGCTTCGCGGCTGGTCGCCTCGAATGCGTCGAGATCGCCGAAATCGGCGCGGGCGCGCGGTTCCAGCTCACCCTCTTCCAGCTCATAATCCTCGGTCAGGATACGGATCGCGGCGGTCCATGACTGGCCATTGCCGACATCCTCCGCGAAATCCGCGAGGGCATCCTGAATATCGTCTTCGTCGCTCAAGTTTCAGTCCTCTTGGCTCTTGTTCGTCATTTCGTCACCCCGGACTTGATCCGGGGTCCCGCTGCCTTCTTTTGCCACGCGCAGAAAAGCGGGATGCCGGATCAAGTCCGGCATGACGTGGGGAGAGGTGGCGGGGGTCATCCCACGCTGCCTTCCAGTGAAATCCCCAGCAACTTCTGCGCTTCGACCGCAAATTCCATCGGCAGTTGTTGCAGCACTTCGCGGGCGAAGCCGTTGACGATCAGGCCCACGGCGCTTTCCTGGTCCAGACCGCGTTGCATCGCGTAGAAGAGCTGGTCGTCGCTGATCTTGCTGGTGGTCGCCTCATGCTCGATCTGCGCTGATGGGTTGCGCACCTCGATATAGGGAACGGTGTGCGCGCCGCATTGGTCGCCCAGCAACAGGCTGTCGCATTGGGTGAAGTTGCGCACGCCCTCCGCGCCCGGCGCGACGCGGACGAGGCCGCGATAGGTGTTGTTGCTGCGGCCTGCGCTGATCCCCTTCGACACGATGGTTGATCGGGTGTTCTTGCCGTTGTGGATCATCTTGGTGCCGGTGTCGGCCTGCTGCATGTTGTTCGTCAGCGCGACCGAGTAGAATTCGCCGACGCTATTTTCGCCGTTCAGCACGCAGCTTGGGTATTTCCACGTGATGGCGGACCCGGTTTCGACCTGGGTCCAGCTGACCTTGCTGTTCCTGCCCTGGCACAAAGCCCGCTTGGTCACGAAATTATAGATGCCGCCCTTCCCGTCCGCATCACCGGGATACCAATTCTGGACGGTCGAATATTTGATCTCCGCATCGTCCAGCGCGACCAGTTCCACGACCGCGGCGTGCAGCTGATTCTCGTCGCGCATCGGCGCGGTGCAGCCTTCGAGATAGGAGACATAGCTGCCTTCGTCCGCGACAATCAGGGTGCGTTCAAATTGCCCAGTATTTTCCGCGTTGATGCGGAAATAGGTGCTGAGTTCCATCGGGCAGCGGACGCCCTTGGGGATGTAAACAAAGGTGCCGTCGGAAAAGACCGCGCAATTCAGCGTGGCGAAGTAGTTGTCGTGCATCGGCACAATCTTGCCCATCCACTTCTTCACCAAATCGGGATATTCGCGCACCGCTTCGCTGATCGAGCGGAAAATGACTCCGGCTTCTTCCAACTCCTTGCGGAAGGTGGTGGCGACGGACACCGAGTCGAACACGGCGTCCACGGCGATGCGGCGGCTGCCCTTCACCCCGGCGAGCATCTCCTGCTCGGCGATCGGGATGCCCAGCTTCTTGTAGGTGGCAAGGATTTCCGGGTCGACCTCGTCGAGCGAATCCAGCTCCACCTTCTTCTTCGGCTCGGCGTAATAATAGGCGTCCTGATAGTCGATCGGCGGGACATTGAGCTTGGCCCAGTCGGGCGGCGTCATCGTCTGCCACATCGCAAAGGCCTTCAAGCGCCAGTCGAGCAGCCATTGCGGCTCGTTTTTCTTGGCCGAAATGAAGCGGACCGTATCCTCGTTCAGCCCCTTGGGCGCGAAATCCTGCTCAATGTCCGACGCCCAGCCATGTTCATAGGTGGACGCGCGGTCGGCGGCCTCCTGTGCCTCGGCGTTGCGGGCTTCTCTGGTGGTTACTTCGGTCATGCCAATTCTCTCGTCAAACTCGCGATCGTCACCCCGGCCAGCGCCGAACGGATCGCCATGTTCGCTACGTTCATGTGCGGGCGAATGCGGCAGTCCTGCTCCAGCGTGCAGTCATGCGCGCCGGTATCGGCGCATGCGGTCATGGCGATCGGTCCCTCGACCGCCTCCACTACATCGGCCAGCGTGATCGTCGCGGGCGGGCGCGACAGGCGCACGCCGCCACCGGTGCCTCTGCTCGATTCGAGGAGGCCCGCGGCGGACAGGCGGCTCACCAGCTTCTGCGCAGTGGGCAGAGGGATGCCGGTTTCAGCGCTGAGCGTCGTCGCATTCATCTTGGTGCCGCCGCAATGGCGCGCGGCGGCCGACATCAGGACCACGGCATAGTCAGCGAAGCTGGACAATTTCATGCGCGTTGCGAACCATTCTCAAATCAGACTATATTCGTCTGATTGCGCATTTGGTCCTGCGCGCGTCATTTATCAAGGCTTTTTTGGACCTTCTTCAGCTCAGCCGGTTGAGCGTCGCCACATCGCCGCCCAACGACCGGCGCAGCAAAGTCAGTTGCGCCACGGCGGAGGGTTCGGTCTGCAACTGGTGCGGGGTCAGGCCGATGAAATGCTTGATCTCGCGGATGAAGTGCGACTGGTCGTAAAAACCCGCCTCGTCGCACAGGAGTTGCCAGCTTTCCCGATCAAGCGCGATCTTGGCCGAACAGCGCAAGGCGCGATATTTGCGGGCCAGCAGCTTGGGCGGCGCGCCATAATATTTGTTGGTCAGCCGGGCGAGCTGGCGCGGCGACAGGCCGGTGGTTTCCGCCAATATCTCGATCCGCGGCGATCCTTCGTCCATCAGCCAGGCGTCGACGGCATGGAGCAGCGCCCAGGTCGCCGGGCGCGGCGGCTTGATCATCGCCCCCAGTTGCGCCCAGCACAGGGCCGCCATCGCATCCGCCTGATCATCATTCAGCGCGCGCAGCCCGTCGAGCAGGCGCGCATAAGCATCGCCCCGTTCCGCCGCCAGATCGCACAATCGGTCCGCGAGCAGGCTGGCATCGCTGCCATGCAGCGCCAGCCAGCCAGCGGGCAGCAACGAAATGCCCACGACCCGTGCGGGCCGGTCCAGTTCGAATCGGGTCGCGCCCATGGTCGGCCCCAGCAGGCAGACGTCGGGCGTCGCCATCGCCACCCCGTCCTGAAAATGATATTGGCCCCCGCCGTCCAGCATGAAGCGCAGTTGCGGCACGTCGGCACGGGTTACGTCGGCATAATGGTCGGCCGACACAGTGAACAGATAGAGCGAGCCGAAATAGGCGCGCAAATGTTCAGGTGGCGCAAAGTAGCGCAACCGCACAGGACCCTGCGCGGCGGCCACGGTATAGGATAGTGGCCCCCGGTCGTCCGGCAGAGCGACACCGCCCCCGGTCCTGTCGATGTGATGCGACCCCATATTCTTACCCCAGTTGGGATTTACTATGCGCCAACATCGTCACCGCGCAAGCGGGATGGATAATAAACTGTAACTTTTGTTCGCTTGTGTCGCGCTGCACAAAAAAATGGCCCGGCAATTTGCATTGCCGGGCCAGTAAAAGGTCTCATCGGCTGGAAGCCTAAGAGCCTTCGGGTCGCAGGGACGCTTTACCCCCGAATCACGGCAATATTATTGGACGGATCGGACATTTTTCAGCCGAAAACGATCTCAATCATGACGTTTCCTGTTATGAAATGACGTTAGGAAGGGGCTGTGGCTATGCTGCAACAGCGACTCGACGGACGCCCCCGCCGCTGGCATAGCGCGGCCATGCCCTACCGTCTGATCCGCCCGCTGCTGTTCGCCCTGGATGCCGAGCGCGCCCATAATCTGTCGATCGCCGCGCTGCGCCTGATGCCGACTCCCGGCCCGCTGACGCCGGACCCGATGCTGGCGAGCAAGGTCGCGGGAATCCCCTTCCCCAATCCGGTCGGTCTGGCGGCAGGTTATGACAAGGAAGGGCGAGTCGCGCACAAGATGCATGGCCTGGGCTTTGGCTTTGCCGAGTTGGGGACGCTGACCCCGTTGGCCCAGCCGGGCAACCCTACCCCTCGGCTGTTTCGGCTGGTCGAGGACAAGGCAGTGATCAACCGTTTCGGCTTCAACAATGGCGGACAGGGCGCGGCGGCGGACCGGATCGCGCGCTATCGTCGTCCGGTGGGTGAAGGACCGGTCATCGGCATCAATATCGGCGCGAACAAGGACGCGACCGACCGGATCGCCGATTATGTCACCGGGGTGCAGGTCATGGCCCCGCTGGCCGACTATCTGACCGTCAATATCTCCTCCCCCAACACGCCGGGGCTGCGCGCGTTGCAGGATCGCGCCGCACTTGACGAGTTGCTGGGCGCGGTAATGGCGGCACGAGGCAAGCTGACCACACCGATTTTCCTGAAGGTCGCGCCCGATCTGGAACCTGCGGATGTGGAGGATATTGCCGCCGCCTGCCTCGACCATCGGATCGACGCGCTGATCGTGTCCAACACGACCATCACCCGCCCGGCGCTGCGGTCGGTTCATGCAGGCGAGACCGGCGGGCTGTCGGGCGCGCCGCTGACCGACCTGTCCTTGCAGAAACTGCGTGATTTCCGTCGGTTGCTGGGCGCGCGGCTGCCGCTGATCGGCGTTGGCGGCATTGCCAATGCGGAGCAGGCCTATGCCCGCATCCGCGCGGGCGCATCGCTAATCCAGCTCTACAGCGCGCTGGTCTATGAAGGGCCGTATCTGGCGAAGCGGATCAATCACGGCCTCAAAGCGCTGATGACGCGCGATGGCTTTGCCTCCATCGACCAGATTGTCGGCATCGACGCCTGACAGCTGTCATTTAGAGTCTGTGCCGAAATGCGCAAAAGAGCGCATTTCGGTTGCCGCACCGGCCCACACCCCCACCCGACCTCCCATTCAGGATACACTCTGTGGGCGGTCGGGTGGGGGTGTGGGCCGGTGCGGATGCGCCAAAGGCGCATTTCGAAACAAACTCTTCAGATCAGTCGGTCCGCCTCCAGCGCCAGCGCCAGCGAATCGCGACCCCTGGGGGTGCGGGCGTGGAGATGGGCGTCGGCCTGCACCAGCCGTTCCACACCGGTCGCGAGTTGCGCTTCGGGCAGGGTGAAGGGCAGGCGCAGGAAGCGTTCAAACGCGCCGCTGACGCCAAAGCGCGGTCCGGCGGCGACCCGGACGCCCAGGCTTTCGGCCAGCGCCGCAAGTGCGGTCGCCTCCGCACGGGGGAGTTCGGCCCAGAGCGACAGGCCGCCGGCGGGCGATTCGACTCGCCAATGGGGCAGATGCTGTTCCAGCAGCGCCAGCAGATGGTCGCGCCGCCCGCGCAGCATATCGGCGCGCGCGCCCAGTCCTTCGTCGGCGTCGATCAGATGGGCCACGGCCAGCTGTTCGACCACGGGACTCGCCATGTCCATCGTCGTGCGCAGTCGACCAAGCGCGGCGACCGTCTGCGGATCGGCGCGAATCCAGCCTACCCGAAGCCCGCCCCAGAATATCTTGCTGGCCGACCCCATGGTGATGACCTGCCGCCCCGACGGATCATGGATCGCGACCGGCGGTGGCGGGGCGAAATCGAGGCCCATCGCCACCATCGTTTCGTCGATCACCAGCGGTGTGTGGCTGCGGGTGGCGGCGGCGACCAGCGCGCGGCGAGTCGCCGGGTCCATGCTGCGCCCGGTCGGGTTATGGAAATCGGCGATCAGATAGGCAAAGCGCGGCGCAGTCTGGCGGAAGGCGGCGTCCATCGCGTCGATATCCCAGCCATGGGTCGGCAGGCCGACCGGCACCGGCACGACATGGGCGCGTTGCAACGCCTGAATCGCGTTATGATAGGTCGGGTGATCGATCACGACGCGATCCCCTGGCCCGGCAAGCCAGTGGAGCAACAGCGAAAAGCCCTGCTGCGCGCCATTGGTGATGATGATCTGGTCCGCGTCCGTAGGGCAACCGCGCCGGTCGAAATGGGCGGCGACGGCGCGGCGCAGCACGGGCAGGCCGAGCGGATCATAGCCCAGATCGCCCAGATAGGCAGGCAGCGCCTCGACCGCCGCCTGCATCGCGCGGCCGACGCCCGGCGCAGCGGGCAAGGCGGCATGGGTCCAGTTGAGCAGATTGCCGCCAGTGATCATGTCGATGTCCGCCTGGGGCGGCTCGACCCGGCCGGGCGGCAGGCGGGTGACGCTGCCCGACCCCTGCCGACTTTCCAGATAACCCTCGTCCCGCAGCCGGTCGAACGCCGCCGCGATCGTCGTGCGCGACAGGCCCAGCGCGGCGGCCAGTTCACGCTCGCCCGGCAGGCGGACGTTCAGGCCCACGCGCCCGTCCAGCACCAGCATCCGCAGCGCCTGCGCCAGTTGGCGATAGGCGGGCTGGGCGCTGTCCTGCGCTCGCCATGCGCCCAGCAGGCGGAGCAGGGAGGGCGGGCGAAGGAAGGAAGTGGACATGGCGATCTGATCCAATTTGCGGATGGTCAGGGCCATTTATGTCGAAATGGTCCTTTTGGAAAAGGCCAATTGTGAGGAAGAAGCCTGCCCATGATGATGCACCGCCGCCTTTTCCAGCTTTTCTGGGGCCTTGGCCTCTATGGTTTTTCCATGGCGCTGATGCTGCGCGCCGATCTGGGCCTCGACCCGTGGGACGTGCTGCATCAGGGGATGGCGTCCCCGCTTGGCCTGAGTTTCGGCATGACAGTCAATCTGGTCGGCGCGATCGTGCTGCTCCTGTGGTGGCCGCTGCGCCAGCGGCCGGGAATGGGCACGGTGGCCAATATCGTCGTGATCGGCACGGCGGTGGACCTGTCGCTGACGCTGCTGCCGATGCCGGAGGGCTTGGCAATGCGCACGGCCTGGCTGGGTGCGGGAATCGTGCTGAACGGCATCGCCGGGGGTGCCTATATCGGCGCGGGGCTGGGACCGGGGCCGCGCGACGGGCTGATGACGGGTTTGTGCGGTCGCACTGGTCTGCCGGTCAAATGGGTTCGCACGGGAATCGAGATTGGCGTGCTGGCGATCGGCTGGCTGCTGGGCGGGACGGTGGGCGCAGGCACGGTTCTTTATGCGATGAGCATTGGCTGGATCGTCCACCATGCCCTGCCCTGGTTCCGCATCGACGCGCCGGAACGTGCAGTGATGGCGTGAAGGGAGATTGACCGGGGCGACCATCCGGGCATGATCGACCCATCCACTCCCCGACACCGGAGCCGTCCCGATGCGTCCCCTGATTGCCGCCTGCCTGCTGATATTGACTGGCACCACGAACGATAACAACGCCTTAACCCCGCTCGCCTTTGAGCAGGTCGCGCCTGCGGGTACGAAAATGCCCCGGTTCAAGGTCGATGCCGCATGGCCCAACATGCCAGACGATCTGTTGCTGGGGCAGGTCAGCGGGGTGGCGGTCGCGCCCGACGATTCGGTCTGGGTCGTGCATCGCCCGCATAGCCTGACGGCGACAGACACCGGCCTGGCGCAGAACCCGCCCATCGCCGTTTGTTGCAAGCCAGCCCCGCCCGTGGTCCATTTTGGCAGCGACGGTCGCTATCTGGGCGGCTGGGGCGGGCCTGGTAACGCGCCGAGCGTCGATGGCGTCAACCAATGGCCAGCCAGCCTGCACGGCATATTTGTCGATACAGCGGGGACGATCTGGTTCGGGGGCAATGGCAAGGACGACCATGTCGTGCTGAATTATCGCGCCGACGGCACCCTCATCAGGGCTTTCGGCCAGCGGGGCAAGACCGGCGGCAATGATGCGACCGACCAGTTGGGCAACCCGTCCGACGTCAACCATTCCGACGGCATGGTGCTGATTTCGGATGGCTATGTGAACCGGCGGGTGATCGGATATGATGCCCGAACCAATGGCTATAAGGGGCGCTGGGGCGCCTATGCCAAGCCGCCGATTGCGCCGACTCGGCAGGGGGCGTTCGACCAGAGCCATGCCGTCGATCCCAGCAAGATCGCCGATCCCAAGGCGCAGACCTTTGCCGACATCGTCCATTGCGTGGTGCCGACACGGGACGGCCATGTCTATGTCTGCGATCGCAACAATAATCGCGCGCAACTGTTCAGGCGGGGCAAGAATGGCGGCCTGACCTTCGTGCGCGATCTGGTGATTGCGGGCGAGACTGGCGGCACGCATACGGTCACCGACATCGCTTTCTCGCCCGATCCCGACCAGACCTATCTCTATGTCGCGGACATGATGAACGGGCGCATCTGGATATTGCTGCGCAAGACGCATGAGATGTTGGGCGCGATTGGCCGGGTGGGACGGCAGGCGGGACAATTTACCTGGCTGCACAGCATTGATACCGACAGCGACGGCAATATCTATGCAACCGAGGTCAATACCGGCCGGCGCGTGCAGAAGCTGGTGTTCACCGGCATCCAATGAGAGGGGGACGCTTCATGGCGACCGCATTATATGATCTGACTGTTCCCATGTTCATCCGGGGGCTGAACACGTTGTCGGGGCTGCTTGACAAGGGCGCGGCCTTTGCCGCCGAAAAGGGCATTGACCCCGCGACGCTGACCGGCGCGCAACTGATCGCGGACATGAAGCCGCTGACCGCGCAGGTGCAGTTCGCCTGCGATACCGCCAAGGGGACGGTGACGCGGCTGGGTGAGCTGGAGCCGGTAGCCGTGGCGGACAGCGAACAGACGTTCGCCGAGTTACAGGCGCGCATCGCAGCGACGATAGCGCTGCTGGAAGCGGTGCCGCGCGACAAGATTGACGGGCGGGAGGATGCCGCCGTGGTGCTGAAGGTCCCCAATGGTGAGATTCCCTTCACCGGGCGCAGCCATGTGCTGACCTTTTCCCTGCCCAATTTCTATTTCCACCTGACCATGGCCTATGCGCTGCTACGTCAGGCGGGCGTGCCGATCGGCAAGCTCGACTTTCTGGGCGGGGTTTAAGATTTAGCCGGCGATCAGCCGGACATAGGCGCTGGCCACCCATCCGCTGACGCAAGGGCCGTCATAGGACTGCTTGCGGTCGACCGGGGATGAGACGCCGCAATCAGCGGCTTCCGAGCTGTTGTCGGTAGCGGGTGGTGGGACCAGCACCACGCCCAGCCATTTCTGGTCGAGGCTGCGGGTGCAGATATAGGCGCGGTCGCCCTCTGCCAGGCTGGTCAGGATTTTCGCGTCGCCAAAGGGCGCGGCACGCAGCGGCAGGCCGTTTGGTGACGTGCGGGCCACCTGCCCCATGCCGCCGCAGGCGTCCATGCGCGGGCCATCCTCACCGATCGTCACGGCGCGGGCGACCGGCGCGTCCATGCGGCTTTCGGGGACTTCGGCGCGGGGTGCGCCCGCCAGCGAACTGTTGGGCAATTCGTCCAGCACCTCGCGGCTGTCGGAACAGGCGGCCAGCAGGAAAAACAGGGCGATGGTGCGCGACATGGCACAGGGGATAGACTGGTCCGGCGTGCGGGGGAAGGCACCATGTTTCGCTTTAGTTTCAGCGAGGCTTTCCCTATATGCTCGGCATGAGCGACGAACCCCAGAATAGCCCGAACAATAACGAATATGGCGCGGACAGCATCAAGGTGCTGAAAGGGCTTGATGCCGTGCGCAAGCGGCCCGGCATGTATATTGGCGATACCGACGACGGATCGGGCCTGCACCATATGGTGTTCGAGGTCAGCGACAATGCGATCGACGAGGCGCTGGCCGGCCATTGCGACCGGATCGACATCACCCTGAACCCCGATGGCTCCGTCAGCGTGATGGACAATGGCCGGGGTATCCCGACCGGCATCCACACCGAAGAGGGCGTATCCGCGGCCGAGGTCATCATGACCCAGCTGCACGCGGGCGGTAAGTTCGAAAATACCAGCGACGACAATGCTTATAAAGTGTCGGGCGGTCTGCATGGCGTGGGCGTGTCCGTGGTGAACGCCCTGTCCGACTGGCTGGAGCTGAACATCTGGCGCGACGGGCAAGAACATTGGATGCGGTTCCGCAACGGCGACGCCGAAGCACCCCTGAAGGTGCTGGGTCCGGCGGCACCGGGGCAGAAGGGGACCAAGGTCACCTTCATGTTCTCCACCGACACCTTCAAAAATGTGACCGACTATGATTTCGACAAGCTGGAGCATCGCTATCGCGAGCTGGCGTTCCTGAACAGCGGCGTGCGCCTGTTCCTGACCGATGCGCGGCATGAGGAAAGCAAGACGGTCGAGCTTTATTATGAGGGTGGCATCGCGGCCTTCGTCAAATATCTCGATCGCAACAAGGCGGCGATGATGCCGGAGCCGATCGCCATTTCCGGCACGCGCGACGATGTGACCATCGACGTCGCGCTGGAATGGAACGACAGCTATTATGAAAATGTGCTGTGTTTCACGAACAACATCCCGCAACGCGACGGCGGCACCCATCTGGCCGCGTTCCGCGCGGCGCTGACCCGGACCCTCAACAATTATGCCGACAAGTCGGGCATGTTGAAGAAGGAGAAAGTGTCGCTGACCGGCGAGGATATGCGCGAGGGGCTGACCGCGATCGTTTCGGTCAAACTGCCCGATCCCAAATTTTCGTCCCAGACCAAGGACAAGCTGGTCAGTTCCGAAGTGCGCCAGCCATTGGAAAGCCTGATGGCCGACAAGATGGCCGAGTGGCTGGAAGAGAATCCCGCCCATGGCAAGATGATCATCCAGAAGGTGATCGACGCCGCCGCCGCGCGTGAAGCGGCCAAGAAGGCGCGTGAGCTGACGCGGCGCAAGGGCGTGCTGGACATTGCCAGCCTGCCCGGCAAGCTGGCCGACTGTCAGGAACGCGACCCGGCCAAGTCCGAACTGTTCCTGGTCGAAGGCGATTCGGCAGGCGGGTCGGCGAAGCAGGGCCGTAACCGGCACAATCAGGCGATCCTGCCTTTGAAGGGCAAGATCCTGAACGTCGAGCGCGCGCGGTTTGACCGCATGATTTCTTCCAAGGAGGTCGGCACGCTGATCCAGGCGATGGGTACGGGCATCCGCGACGATTTCAACATTGAGAAGCTGCGTTACCACAAGATCGTCATCATGACCGACGCCGACGTCGATGGCGCGCATATCCGCACGCTGCTGCTGACCTTCTTCTACCGCCAGATGCCGCAGATCATCGAGGCCGGGCATCTCTTCATCGCCCAGCCGCCGCTCTACAAGGCGACGCGGGGACGGAGCGAACTCTACCTGAAGAACGACACCGCGCTGGAGCAATATCTGGTCGATAATGGCGTCGAATCAATGGTGCTGGAGGGGCCGGGCGGCAGCCGGACCGGCAATGACCTCAAAAGCCTGGTCGATCATGCGCGGCGGATGCGCGCGGTGATGCGCTATGTGCCGCGTCGCTATGACCCCACGATCATCGAGGCGCTGAGCCTGACCGGTGCGCTGGACCCCGAATTGTCGCAGGCCGAGCAGGCGACCCGCCTGGCGGCCGCGGTTGCTTGGATGGGCGCACAGGATGCGGAAGGCAAATGGACCGGCCGGATCGCGGAAGAAGGCGGCTTCCATTTCGAACGGCTGTGGCGCGGCGTGACCGACCATCATGTCATCGAACATGGCTTTGTCGGGTCTGCCGAAGCCCGCAAGCTGCACACGCTGGCGATCGAGGAATCGCAAAGCTATGTAACGCCATCGCGGCTGGTGAGTGCGAAGGCGGCGCAGGCTGCGGAGGAGGCGGGCGAGGATGACCTGCCCGTGGTCGCGGCCAAGGGTTCGACATTGGTGACCCGACCGAGCGAATTGCTGGCCGCGATCCTGGCCGCCGGGCGCAAGGGGCTGGCGATTCAGCGCTATAAGGGGCTGGGCGAAATGAACGCGGAACAGCTGTGGGAAACCACGCTGGACCCGGACAATCGCTCCATGCTGCGGGTCGAGGTCGAGCAGGCGGACGTTGCCGACGAGATTTTCAGCCGCCTGATGGGCGAAATCGTCGAACCGCGCCGCGAGTTCATTCAGGACAATGCGCTGAACGTCGCCAATCTGGACGTGTAAGGTGACGGGCTTGCGGCTGGCGGGCGTGGTGCTGATGGGCGCGACGCTGGCTGGCTGCGACACTGAGCTGGACAATGATACAGGGTCGGTCAATCAGGCCGAGCCGGTGGTGGTGAACAGCGCACCGCCGGTGCATGTCGCTGCGCCGGTCATGCAGCCCAAGATTTTGAAAAATGACCGCTTTTCCGTTCCACGTGAAACACAAGCGGCCCCGGCCAAGGTGCCACCTGCTCCCGATTATCGTGCGATCGGCACTGAACCCTTTTGGGCGGTGACGGTGCGCCGGAACACAGCAACGCTGGAACGACCGGATCATCCACCGGAGCGCTTCGCGGTGGCGCGTGCCGTCGAGGAACGCGTGATTCGCTATGCCGGCGACGGCTTTGCCATGACGATCAGCGAAGGGCCGTGCAGCGACGGGATGAGTGACGCGCTGTGGTCGGACCGGGTGGCGGTGGCATTTGGTGATGGCGTGCTGAAAGGCTGCGGGGGTGAGCGGGACGAGGGCGCTATGCCTTAAGAGAAGCGAGTCGATCGGTTCCTGACGAATCTCGATCCTCCCCTGCAAGGCAGGGCTATCGCATATGACTTTTCGTTATCCTTACAACGTCATCCTGAATTTATTTCAGGATCCATCATGCCCCAAAAGCCGCCGCTCGTGACGAGAAATGGATGCTGAGCCGCAGGCCAGCGCAGCTAAACAAGTTCAGCATGACGAAGTAAAATATGGGAATGTTCCATATGCGATAGCCCTGCCTTGCAGGGGAGGATCAATTCGTGCCGGGCAGTTGTAAAACTAATTCCGCCCTTCCAGTTGCGCGACCATGGCGTCATTGCCCTGCCCCTGCGCCACGGCTTTGGCGGTGCGGCCTGACGCATCGGCGAGTGCCGGGTCCGCGCCTGCCTTGACCAGCATCGTCACCTGCGCGCTGCGGCCGAACAGGGCGGCCATCATCAGCGCGGTCTGGCCCGCCTTGTTGCGGGCATTGACGTCACAACCGGCGGTCAGCAGCCGGGCGGCGATGGCGTCATTGCCCTTGAACGCGACGCCCATCTGCGCGGTGTTGCCCTGTGATGCATCGGGCTTGCACGGGTCAGCGCCTGCCACGATCAGCGCATCGAGCGTTTCTGCCTGACCATTATAGGCGGCCAGGATCAACGGGGTGAAGCCACGTGCGTCGGTGGCGTTGATGTCCACGCCAGCCTTGACCAGCGGGGCGATCATGTCGGTGCGACCGAGGCGGGCGGCGTCGAAGAGGAGTTCCTGCCGTCGTTCGGGGGATGGGAGTGTGTCGGCGGCGGGCGATGGCGCCGTGGTCGCCAGCGCGGTGGCGAGGAGGAGGGAGAGCATGGGAAGTGGCAACCTTGTCGCAGCAGTGATCTTGTGGTCCTGAGCCTGTCGAAGAAGGCAAGTCCTTCGACAGGCTCAGGACGAACGGTGTTTGGCTATGACCTTAACGAACGGTCAGGCGCTGTTGCGGGTAGGCGGTTTCATATTCCGACACGGCCTTGGTCACTTCGCCCATCGGCACGTTGACCGCCTTGGCGATGCGCGTGCCATAGTCCTTGTCGGCCTGGTAGAAATAGCTGACCATGATCGTGCGGGTGCGGTCGGACGTTACCTGACCCAGATCGCCCGCCAGGTTGGCAATCAGGTCCGCCTTGTCCTTGGCCGAGAGCGAACGGTAGAAAATGCCCGCCTGCGCGAAATTATTGGTCTTTTCGATCGGCTTGGTATCGACCGTGGCGTTTACCTCATAGGTGGACTGACCAAATTCGGCCGCAGCCTGCTTTTGCACCATCGCGGGGAAATAATTGACGTTGGAGGTCGAACCCGTCCCGTCCATCACCCCGTCCTGATAATTGTTCACCACCGGTGCCAGCGGCTTGTTGACCGGCAATGCCATGACGTTCGCGCCGACGCGATAGCGCTGGGTATCGGAATAGCTGAACAGGCGGCCCTGCAACATGCGGTCGGGCGAGGCTTCGATACCCGGCACCATATTGGCAGGGGCAAAGGCCGACTGTTCGGTAAATTCAAAGAAATTGGCGGGCATCTTGTTCAGCGTCATTTCGCCGATCTTGCGGAAGGGGACGTTCAGCCATTCCTTGGTATCGTCGAACGGATTATAGTCGAGACCGGCAAACTGGTCCGGCGTCATCGTCTGGATCATCAGATCCCAGGTCGGGGCATTGCCCTTGCCCACTTCGCGATAGAGATCATCGGTCATGAAGTTGAACTGCGCCGCGCCGGCTTCCTTGGCAGTCAGATTCTTGACGCCCTGACGGCTGATCCAGCGGAACTTGGCGAAGGTCACCTTGCCCTGCGCATTCACCAGCTTGAAGGCGTGAACGCCATTGCCGTCCATCGTGCGGTAGGAGGATGGCGTACCCAGATTGGAATAAAGCTGGGTCAGCATGTTGGTCGATTCAGGGGTGTTGGAGAAGAAATCGAAGAAGCGATTGGGGTCCTGCTTGTTGGTCACGGGCGAGGGCTTGAGGCTGTGCACCATGTCGGGGAACTGCATGGCGTCGCGGATGAAGAAGATTGGCAGGTTGTTGCCGACCAGATCCCAATTGCCCTGATCGGTGTAGAATTTGGTCGCGAAGCCGCGCGGATCGCGCAGTCCTTCGGGGCTGCCCGACGGGTGGATGACGCTGGAAAAGCGGACGAATACCGGCGTTTCCTTGCCCGATGTGAAGAGCGAGGCGCGGGTCAGGTCGCTAATGTCGGCGGTGGCGCGGAATATGCCATGTGCACCAGTGCCGCGGGCGTGGACGACACGTTCCGGGATGCGCTCACGGTCGAAGCGCGACAGCTTTTCAATGAGGGTCGTGTCCTCCAGCAGGACCGGGCCAAGGTCGCCCGCCGTCTTGCTGTTGCGGTTGGCGCCGATCGGCGCGCCATTGTCGCGGGTGAGGTTGGGGACGGCTGCGGGTGCGACTTCGGCGGGGACGGCCATGGTCTTGCCAGCGTCAGCAGGCAGGGTCACGGTCGCCATGCGTCCGGCGACCTGCGTTTCCGTCTGGGCGAGCGCCTGTGCGCCGATAAGCGCGGACAGGCTGACGGCAGCCAGGGTCAGGCCGCGCAAGGGCGCGGCCGAAATCGGTGAATTCGGCATGATCAGGTTCCTCTGTTGTTTCGTCGATCGTGGCGATCGACACCCCTCGGACTGGGAAACGCTGAATGAACCCGAAAGTTCGCCAAGAGAAACACCTTATCTTGCTTTCAGATAGTGGCGTTTTCGATGATTGCTCCAGACATGTTCAATCGGGGCGCATCGCTTGGGCAACGAGCGCCTCCGCCTCGATCAGTAGCGCGTCGTCCGCCGCGCTTTGCGCGACATGCTCGCGACCGATGAGGATAAGGACGGGGACGGCAAGCGGACTGACCCGGTCGAGCGTGACGTGCAGCATGGTGGTTGCGGCACGATCGATCAGGTCGCCGAGCCGCCCCACATCGGTCATGCGCGCGCGCGCGTCGGCCCAGGCGGCTTTGAGCAACAGATGGTCGGGCTGATATTTGCGCAGCACGTCATAGATGAGATCGGTGGAAAAAGTGACCTGCCGCCCTGTCTTGCGCTTGCCGGGATGCTGGCGCTCGATCAGGCCGGATATGACTGCGACGTCGCGGAAGGCACGCTTCAAGAGGCTCGACTGTTCGACCCAGTCGATAAATTCATGGTCGAGTATGTCGGCGGAAAATAGGCTTTGCGGATCGGTGACGGGCTTCATGCCATAGATGGCCAGCGCATAATCATTGGCGACGAAGCCCAAAGGCATCAGCCCTTGGGCGTCCATACGGCGGGTGAGCAACATGCCCAGCGACTGGTGCGCGTTCCAGCCTTCAAAACTGTAGCAGAGCAGATAATGCCGCCCTTCATGCGGGAAGGTTTCGATGAGCAGCTGGCCCGGTTGCGGCAGGACCGAGCGCAATTTCTGCATGTCGAGCCATTCGCGCACGTCGGGCGGGAAGCGGTGCCATTGATCGGGACTGGCGAGGAAGGTGCGGACCCGGTCGGCTAGCCGCGTGGACATGGCCATGCGAGTGCCGCCCCAACTGGGGATGCGCGCCTGTTTGGACGTAGCGCGGACGATCAGGTCGCTGGTGTCCATCTTCACCACCTCCAGCGCCATGCCGGAGAAGAAGAAGCTGTCGCCCGGCGTCAGTTGGGCGGCGAACCCCTCCTCCACCGTGCCGAGCTTGCGGCCATTGGCGAAGCGGACGGCGAGGGCTGGCTGATCGACGATGATGCCCGCGTTCAGGCGATGCTGCTGGATGAAGCGGGGATGGGAGACGCGCCATGTGCCGTCGCTGTCCTGCGTCAGCCGCTTGAACCGGTCATAGGCGCGCAGGGCATAGCCGCCGCCCTCGATGAAATGGAGGACGGCGGCGAAGGCTTGCGGCGTCAGCGCGCTATAGGGGGTGGCGGACTGGATTTCGGCGAGCATGTCCTCTTCACGGAACGGCCCGGCGCAGGCGAGGCCCATGATATGCTGGGCCAGCACATCAAGGCTGCCCGCGCGAAAATCATCGGCATCGCGTTCGCCCGCTTCCACCGCGTCGAGCGCGGCGCGGGCTTCGAGATATTCGAAGCGATTGCCGGGGATCAGGATCGCCTCGCTCGATTGGTCGAGCCGGTGGTTGGCGCGACCGATGCGCTGGAGCAGGCGGGACGAGCCTTTGGGCGCGCCCATCTGGATGACGCAGTCGACATTGCCCCAGTCGACGCCCAGGTCGAGCGATGCGGTGGCGACCAGCGCGCGGAGTTTGCCGTCGGCCATGGCAGATTCCACCTTGCGCCGGGCCTCGATCGACAGGCTGCCATGGTGGATGGCGATGGGCAGGTTGGCGTCATTGGCCGACCATAATGACTGAAAGATGAGTTCGGCGAGACCGCGCGTGTTGCAGAACACGAGCGTGGTCTGGTGCGCGGCGATTTCGGCCATGACCTGATTGGCCGCATATTTGCCCGAATGGCCGGACCAGGGGACGCGGCCTTCGGGGATCAGGATGGTGACGTTGGGTTCTGCGCCAGCCTCCCCCAGCACGGCGGCGACCGTGTCGATATCGCCATCGGGCGCGAGCCAGGCGCGGTAGGCGTCAACGTCCGCGACAGTGGCGGACAAAGCGACGCGGCGGAGGCCGGGGTTGATCGTCTGGAGCCGCGCCATCGACAGGCTGAGCAGATCACCGCGTTTCTGGGTGGCGAAGGCGTGGACTTCGTCGACGATTACCGTCTGGAGATCGGCGAACATCAGCGCTGCGTCGGGATAGCTGAGCAACAGCGAGAGCGATTCGGGCGTGGTGAGCAATATGTGGGGCGGCTTAACACGCTGACGGGCCTTGCGATCGGATGGCGTGTCGCCGGTGCGGGTTTCGACGCGGATGGGCAGTGCCATTTCCTCGATCGGGGCCAGCAGATTGCGGCGGACATCAACCGCCAGTGCTTTCAGGGGCGAGACATAGAGGGTGTGGAGCCGGTCGGTCGGTCGGTCGATCAAGTCGGTGAGCGTGGGGAGGAAGCCCGCCAGCGTCTTGCCCGCGCCGGTCGGGGCGACGAGCAGCGCATGATCGCCCCGGCGCGCGGCGGCGAGCATCGCGCGCTGATGCGCGCGCGGGGTCCAGTCGCGCGCGGCGAACCATTGTTCCAGCACCGGGGGGAGAAGATCCATGGACGGGATGTAGGGAGGCGCCTGTCCGGTGTCACCGCCTTCGTCCGCACCGCCGTATATGCAGTAACTAAAATACCAACGCACGAAATATTCTTACGCCACCCTCTGGCCCTCCGGCCCGTCCCTGCGTTATCATTGCGCCATCAGGAGCGGCGCAGCAGACGCCGTATCGAGCAGGAGAAAAGCATATGTCTGGCGAAACTGAAGCCGACCTTACCGGCGTCGAATCCAACCGCCGCCGTCCCAAGCCGCCGATCATGGAGATTGACGGGCGCAAGCTGAAGCCCGCGACGCTGATGATGGGGCATGGCTATGACCCTACCCTGTCGGAAGGATCGCTCAAGCCACCGATTTTCCTCACCTCCACCTTTGCGTTCGAAAGTGCAGCGGCGGGCAAGCGGCATTTTGAGGGGGTGACGGGCATAAGGCCTGGCGGATCGGAAGGTCTGGTCTATTCGCGCTTCAACGGTCCCAATCAGGAAATTGCCGAGGATCGGCTGTCGGTATGGGAAGAGGCCGAGGACGCGCTGCTGTTTTCCAGCGGCATGTCGGCGATCGCCACCACCCTTCTGGCGATGGTGCAGCCGGGCGACGTGATCGTCCATTCCGCGCCGCTCTATGCCGCGACCGAATCGCTGATCGGGCGGATATTGGGCAAATTCGGGGTGCAGTGGCTCGATTTCCCCGCTGGCGCGAGCGAGGATGAGATTGGCGCGGTGATCGAGAAGGCCAAGGGCCTGGGCCGCGTCGCGATGATCTATCTCGAAAGCCCCGCCAATCCGACCAATGTGCTGGTCGATATCGAAGCGGTTGTCGCGCGGCGCAACTTCCTGTTTGCGGGCGAAAGCCATGTGCCGCCGATCGCGATCGACAATACATTTCTGGGACCATTATGGCTGAAGCCGCTGGCCCATGGTGCCGATCTGGTGATCTACAGCCTGACCAAATATGCCGGTGGGCATAGCGATCTGGTCGCGGGCGGGGTGCTGGGGTCCAATGCGCTGATCACCACGATCCGGCTGATGCGCAACACGATCGGCACGATATTGGACCCGCATAGCGCTTGGATGCTATTGCGCAGCCTTGAGACGCTGGAGTTGCGGATGAGCCGGGCGGGCGAGAATGCGGCGAAGGTGTGCGCCTGGCTGAAGGACCAGCCCCAGGTGGAGAAGATCGTCTATCTGGGCTTTCCCGAAAGCGAGCGGCAGCGCGACATTTACGCGCGCCATTGCAGCGGGGCGGGATCGACCTTCTCGCTCTATCTGAAAGGCGGCGAGGCGGAGGCGTTCGCTTTTCTGGATGCCCTCAAGATCGCCAAGCTGGCGGTCAGTCTGGGCGGGACCGAGACGCTGGCGAGTCATCCTGCTGCGATGACCCATTTGTCGGTGCCGGTCGCGCGCAAGGCGGCGCTGGGGATTGGCGACAATATGGTGCGCATCTCGATCGGCTGTGAGGATGCCGACGATCTGATCGCCGATTTTGCCCAAGCATTGCGGGCGATTGGCTGAGATGCGCCGTCCGCTTCTGTTGGTAGGCCAGCCTTTGCTGGCCCCCTTGCTGCCGCTACTGGCGCGCGACCATGACGTCATCGCCCTTTGGGAGCAAGCCGATGCGGCGCAACTGGCGGGTGTCGATGCGGTCGTATGGGCGGGCGAATTTGTGCTGGAACGGGCGCTGATCGACGCGATGCCGAACCTGTCGCTGATCGCCTGCTTCACCGTAGGGTATGACGGGGTGGACCTGGCGCTGGCCAGGGCGCGCGGTATTGCGGTGACCCATGCGGGCGACGCGAATGCGCAGGATGTGGCCGACCATGCGATCGGCCTGATGATCGCCCATCGCCGCTGGATCGTCGGCGGCGACCGGCATTTGCGCGCTGGCAAGTGGACGATCGAGGCCAAGACGCGCACCCGGTCGATGGGCGGGGCGCGGCTGGGGATCGTCGGTATGGGGTCGATCGGCATTGCAGCGGCGGAGCGGGCGCAGGCGATGCGGATGCAGGTCAGTTGGTGGGGACCGCGCGACAAGCCTGCCCTCCCCTGGCCGCGCACCGACAGTCTGGAAGCGCTGGCGCGTCAGAGCGACATTTTGCTGGTTGCGGCGCGCGCCGATGACAGCAATCGCAAGATGATTTCGGCGGCGATCATGGAGGCGCTTGGGCCGGAGGGACTGCTGGTCAATGTCGCGCGCGGGCAATTGGTGGATGAGGAGGCGCTGATCGCCGCGCTGAAAAGCGGGCGGCTGGGCGGCGCAGCGATCGACGTGTTCGATCCCGAACCGACCGATCCGGCGCGCTGGGCCGACGTCCCCAATGTCGTGCTGACTCCGCATACCGGCGGGGCGACGCATGAGGCGGTCGGGCGGATGGCGCAGATGCTGATCGCCAATCTGTCCGCCCATTTTGCCGGTCAGCCGCTCCCCTCCCCCGTTCGCCTCTGAACCCTGCGTCGAGTCGTGCGTTGAGCGCGGCACGGCGATGACGCCGGTGCAGGAGGGGGTGCGCAGTGGGTATGAGAGCAGGGTCGCGATGGGCTGTCCGCATAGGGGCCGGGCTGCTTGTGCTGATCGGGCTGGCCGTCCTGCTGCTGGCTGCTTTCCCATGGAGCATGTTCAAGGGCCGGATCGAGGATCGCCTGTCCGACCGGATCGGCAAACCGGTGACGATCGGCGCGATGGTGCGCGAGGATGCCCTGTCCTTTCACCCCGTCGTGCGGCTGACCGACATGCGCGTGCCGCAGCCCGACTGGGCGCCGGGTAGCGCCGATCTGGCGCGGGTGGGCGAGGCGCGGGTGGGATTTTCCGCACTGGCGCTGCTGACCGGCGGACCGGTGCTGGAAACGCTGGAGTTGCGCCGCGCGCGCCTGTCCTTCTATCGCGCCGCCGATGGCCGCGAAAGCTGGAGCGGGGAACGCAGCCGCGCCGACGACAGCAAGGGCAAGCGCCCTGCCCTGCGCAGCCTGACCGTCAGCGACAGCCGCATCGCCTATCGCGACGACAAGCGTGGCCGGTCGGTCGACGCGGCGCTGATCGTGGATGGCAGGGGATTGCGCCTGTCCGGCTCCGGCGATGTGCGCGGCTATCCCGTGACGGTGACCGCCAGCGGCGCGCCGATCCTGGGGCATCAGGCGGGTGCGCGCTGGCCGTTCAAGGCAGAGATTGCGGGTGACGCGGTCGGCATGACGTTCGATGGTACGATGGACGGGCCGCTCGACATCGGCCATTTGCGGGGCAAGGTGACCGGCCACGCGATCGATCTGCGCGTTTTGGATGCGATCATCGAGGCGGGCCTGCCCGGCACGCAGCCCGTGCGCCTGACCGCGCAGGTGGTGCGCGACCGGCCCGACTGGACCGTCGAGCGCCTGAAAGGGATGATCGGGCGGTCCGATATTGCGGGCCACGCCACCATCCGCAAACGTGACGGCCGCACCCGCATCGACGGCGCGATTCATGCGGGCCGGTTCGATTTCGACGACCTGTCGTCCAATGAGGGCAAGCGCAAGGCGGCGGCCAAACGGGCGCAGTCGGGCGACCGGCTGGTCCCCGACACCGCCATCGACCTGTCGCGCATGGCGCGCACCGACGGGCGGCTGGCATTGCGGGCAGACAAGCTGCTGTGGCCCGGCTCCAGCCCGTTCCGGTCGCTGAGTGGCATATTGACGCTGGAGCGCAGCCGGCTGGTGGTCGAACCGCTGCGGATGGACCTGACCCGCGGCATATTGAGCGGGCGGCTGGCGGTCGATCAGCGGCAGGGCGGACCCCGGCTCGATCTGGCGCTCAACCTGCGATCCGCGCGCCTGCTCGATTTCTTTCCCGAAACGCGGATCGATGGCGGGCTGGTCGGGCGGATTGCATTGAGCGGGCCGGGGCGCACGATCCGGCAGGCGGTCGGGCGATCATCCGGCACGATCGCACTGGTGGCGCGCGACGGGGCGATCCCGGCACGCACGGCGGCGCTGATGGGGCAGGATATCGGCAAGGGGCTGACGGTGGACAAGGACAAGATGGCGGTGCTGCGCTGCGTGGTGGCGCGGTTCGACGTGGCCAGTGGCGTGGCGCGGGCCAATCCGGTGCTGATCGACACGTCCCGTGCCCAGACCCGCGTAACCGGCACGATCCGCCTGACGGACGAGGCGATGGCGCTGACGATGAGTGGAACGCCCAAACATGGCAGCCTGCTGCGCCTGAGCGGCACCGTGCCGATTGGCGGGACGATCAAGCAGCCGGACATTCGCGTGCCTGCCGAGGTGCGATCGACCAAGGGCATCCTCAGGATGATCGGCAAGGCGATTGCGGGCGACAAGGTGCCGCGCGCCAGCGACGCGGATTGTGAGGGGCTGACCAAAACGGCTATGCGTTAATCCCAATCCACCCGCGTCCAGCCGCGCGCCGCCGCCAGCTTGGCCAGCTTCTTGTGCGGGTTGGAGGCGAAGGGGATGTCGGCAAATTCCAGCATCGGCGCGTCCGACACATGGTCGGAATATGCGCGGATATGGGCCTGGCCACGGTCGATCGCCTCGGCCGCCATCCACGCCTTGATCATCCGCAGCTTGCCGGTGTCGTAGCAATTTTCGCCCGCAATCTTGGCGCGGACATAGCGCAGATCCTGGGACAGGTGATCGGTCGCAATTACGGCGTCGAAGCCCAGTCGCTGGGCGATCGGCTCGACATAGAGGCGGTAGGAGGCGGTGGCGAGGACGAGGCGATAGCCATCGGCCCGGTCCTGCGCGATCTGCGCCACCGCGCCCTGGCGCAAATTGGTCGCCACGACCTTGTCAGCATAGGTTTCGACATGGGGCATCAGCCGCGCGCGCTCGACATTGAAGCCGATCATCAGCGCCTGATTCAGCTCTTTCAGGCGCTGGCGGGTGATCAGTCTGGCCACATAGGCCAGCATCAGCAGCCCGACGCAAGGCAGCAACGCCAGCCGCCACGGGGCCATGGCGCGCGCCATGTGGATGAGAAAGCCGGTATAGGTGCCGCTGAACGTCACCGTCCGGTCCATGTCGTAAATTGCCAGCCGGTGCGTCATGCCGTGTCCGAAACTTTTGCCTCTATGCTTCGTTCTGGCTTGCAGTTGGGCCGTTTCGGCTTGCCGTGCAACCGATATTGGACCAGTAATCCCATCGCATGAACAAAGCCGCCGATCTTGCTGAAGAAATGCGTGACGACGGCACAGTGATCCGGCTTTCCGGGTCGCTGGCGGTCGCCTGTCTGCATGACCTGCCCGGTCGGCTGGATGCGGTGCAGGGACCGGTCAGCGCCATCGACCTTTCGGGCGTCGAGCATATCGACACGATCGGCGCATGGACCGTGCATCGCACCGCCAAGCGGCTGAACAGCCCGATCACGGGGGGGCGCGACGATACGATGCGTCTGATCGAAGCGGTCGGCGCACTGGACGAGCCAGTGGCGATCCGTCCCGATCATGTCCCTGCTGTCACCCGCGTCGTCAGCCAGATTGGCGAGGCGGTCAGCACCGCGGGATCGACAATGCTGGGGTTGCTGGGCTTTTTCGGCGGCACGCTGGTCGCCACCTGGAGCGTCATCCGCCACCCCAGCCGCTTCCGCGTCAATGCCGTGGTCCAGCGGTTCGAGGTGGTCGGCGTGTCCGCGCTGGGCATAATCGGCCTGATGAGTTTCCTGATCGGCATCGTCATTGCGCAGCAGGGATCGGTGCAGTTGCGCCAGTTCGGCATGGAGATGCTGACGATCAATCTGGTCGGTCGGCTGACCTTCCGCGAACTGGGTGTGCTGATGACCGCGATCATGGTCGCGGGACGATCCGGCTCCGCCTTTGCCGCGCAGCTTGGCACGATGAAGCTGACCGAGGAAGTGGATGCGATGCGCACGATCGGCGTGTCGCCGATGGAGGCGCTGGTGCTGCCGCGCACGCTGGCGGTCGTCATCATGATGCCGCTGCTGGGCTTTTACGCCTCGATCATGGCGGTGATTGGCGGTGGCTTTCTCTGCGCCATTGCGCTCGACATCCCGCCGATCACCTTCGTTCAGCGGCTGCGCGAAGTCGTGCCGATCACCGACCTGTGGGTGGGGCTGATCAAGGCACCGGTATTCGGCCTGATCATCGCCATTTCCGGCTGTTTCCAGGGGATGCAGGTCAAGGGCAATGCCGAGGAAGTCGGGCTGCGCACCACCGCTGCGGTCGTGCAGGCGATCTTCCTGGTCATCGTCCTGGATGCCATATTCGCCGTATTCTTCACCTGGCTGGGGTGGAACTGATGGCCGAGCAGGATGCCATGGCCGCCGAGGACGCCCGGATCGAACAGACGATGGCGCAAAGCGACATCGCGATTTCGGTGCGCGGCATCCGCAACAGTTTCGGCGATCAGATCGTGCATGACGGGCTGGACCTGGACGTGCGCAAGGGCGAGATTTTGGGCGTGGTCGGCGGGTCCGGCACCGGCAAGTCGGTGCTGATGCGCGCGATCATCGGCCTCCAGACCCCCGACGAGGGCGAAATCCACGTCTTTGGCGAATCGATGGTCGGGCGGCTGGACGATGAGGCGCTGGCGATACGCAAGCGCTGGGGCGTGCTGTTTCAGGGCGGCGCGCTGTTTTCGACGCTGACGGTCGCTGAAAATGTCGAAGTACCGATCCGCGAATATTATCCCAATATCGGTGCGGAGCTGCGCGACGAGATCGCCGCCTACAAGATCCGCATGACCGGGCTGCCGGCTGAAGCTGGTCCCAAATATCCGTCCGAACTGTCGGGCGGCATGAAAAAGCGCGCGGGTCTCGCCCGTGCGCTGGCGCTGGACCCGGACCTGCTGTTTCTGGACGAACCGACCGCCGGGCTGGACCCGATCGGCGCGGCGGCGTTTGACGAACAGACCCGCCAGTTGCAGCAGACGTTGGGGCTGACCGTGTTTCTGATCACCCATGATCTTGATACGCTCTATTCGATCTGCGACCGTGTCGCCGTGCTGGCCGACAAGAAGGTCATTGCGGTCGGCACGATCGACGAATTGCTGGCCACCGATCATCCGTGGATACAGGAATATTTCAACGGCCCGCGCGGCCGCGCCGCAACGGCGGCCGTGGCCCGTCATCACGACCGCGAACAGGATAGGGCGGCACAGACCCCGCCCGATGGAAGGCAATAGGATATGGAAACCCGATCCAACCATGTGCTGGTGGGCGCGGTCACGCTGATCTTGCTGGCGGCGATCATTGCGGCGGCCTTCTGGTTCTCGCGCATCTCCGATGGGCAGAACAAGGAATATGACATCTTCTTCAAACAGTCGGTCAACGGCCTCGCGAAGGGATCGAGCGTCAATTATTCCGGCGTCCCGTCTGGCCAAGTCGAGAAGATCGAGCTGTGGAAGCGCGATCCGGGCTTTGTGAAGGTGCGCATTTCGGTGAAGGACGGCACGCCCGTGCTGCAAGGCACCACCGCGACGATCGCGGGCGTGGGCTTTACCGGTGTCAGCGAAATCGTGCTGGACGGCGCGGTCAAGGGCGCGCCGCCGATCCTGTGCCCGACCAATAATCCGCTGTCGGTTTGTCCCGACGGCGTGCCGGTGATCCCGACCAAGCCGGGCGCGCTGGGCGAATTGCTCAACAATGCGCCGCAACTGCTGGAACGGCTGTCGACCCTGACCGAGCGTCTGACCGAATTGCTGAACGACAAGAATCAGCAGTCGATCGCTGGCATCCTAGCCAATGTCGAACGTATCTCCAGCTCGCTGGCCGATCGCAGCCCGGAAATTTCCGCCACGCTGGCCGAAGCGCGCATCGCGGTGCAGCGCACCGGGGTAGCGGCTGAACAGATTGGCAAGCTGGCTGCCACGACCGATGCGATGCTGACCGACGAGGGCAAGCCGCTGATGGCCGACCTGCGCAAGAGCGTGCAGTCGGCCACGCGCAGCATCGACACGCTCGACAAGACGATTGCCGAGGCCCAGCCGGGCGTGCGCGCGTTCAGCAACCAGACCATGCCGGAGGTCAACCAGCTGGTCCGCGACCTGCGCGAAATGTCGCGTGCCTTCCGGGGCGTTGCCGAGAAACTGGACCAGCAAGGGGCCGGTTCGCTGGTCGGATCGCCCAAATTGCCGGATTACAAGCCATGATGAGAGGGACAAGGCGCATGTTCAACCGCCACACGCGCAGCGCCACGGTTGCGCTCACCGCCGCCTTCCTGCTGGCAGGCTGCGTATCGTTCGGGGCCAAGCCGCCGGAACAGTTGCTGGCGCTGAGCGCCACGCAGACGGTCGCGCCGGGGCGCTTGCTGACCGGTGCGCAGGGGCCAAGCCTGACCGTGGCCGATCCCGATGCACCCAAGATGCTGGATACGGTGCGAGTGCCGGTGCAGCTGTCGCCCACATCGGTCGCCTATGTGACCAAGGTGCAATGGGCCGACACGCCGCGCCACCTGTTCCAGACGCTGCTGGCCGAAACGATTTCCGCGACCAGCAACCGTATCGTCCTGGCCCCAGGCCAATATGCTGGCGACAATGGCCAGCGGCTGATGGGCGAACTGGTTGCTTTTGGCATCGATGCGCCGGGCAATAGCGCGGTCGTCACCTATGACGCCATATTGACCAAGGGCAGCGGCACCGTGATCGCGCGGCAGCGCTTCACCGCCAGCGTGCCGGTGGGTGCGAAAATTGAGGCCGGGACGATCGGCGTGCCGCTCAACGCAGCGGCGAACAAGGTTGCGGCGGATGTCGCAGCCTGGCTGGCGAAGCAGCCGGGTTAGAGTTTGACGACTATAGGCTATATAATCTCCGTTCGTGCTGAGTAGGGACTGAGCGAAGTCGAAGGCCCGTATCGAAGCATGTGGCGCTTGTCCTTCGATACACCATTTGACCTACGGTCGTCTGCGAATCCGACTTTGCTCAATGGTTACTCAGGACGAACGGATCAGGTAAGATCGTCGCACCCTAAGCCCGCTCCAGCGCCTCATCCACCTCGCCGCCGGCCGCTTCGAGCAGGCGGCGTTCGAGCGTTTGCAGCCGCGCCTTGCTCTCTATCTTTCCGCCCAGCAGGTCAGTGACGTAGAACGTATCGACGGCTCGTTCGCCGTAGGTGGCGACATGGGCGCTGTGGACCGTGACCTTCGACTGGAACAGCGCATTGGCCAGGCTGAACAGCAGGGCCGGACGGTCGGCGGCGTTGATCTCCACCACGGTAAAGCGGTTCGATGCCTTATTGTCGATCAGCACATTGGGGACGATGCGGAAGGCTTCGGCGCGGGTCCGGGTGAGCGGGCGCGCCGACAATTTGGTGATCATGCGGTGGCGGTTGGACAGCGAATCCTCGATCGCGTTGCGGATTCGGGTCAGCTGATCGGGATCATGAAATGCACCGCCAAACGGATCCTGCACCAGGAAATTGTCGATCGCCACGCCATCGCGCGTCGTATGGATGCGCGCGTCGATGATGTTGCCGCCCGCCAGATGGATCGCGCCTGCAATGCGGTAGAACAGCCCCGGATGGTCGGTGGCATAGACCGTCACGAGCGTCGCGCCGCGTTGCGGATAATAATGGGCCGCGATCGACAAGGGCGCATCGGCAGAGGCCAATATATGGTGCGCGTTGTGGATCAATATATCCTCTGGCTCCGCGATCCAGTAGGATTCGGGCAGCCGCCTGCGCAGCCGCTCAAACTCTGCGTCCGGCAGCCCAAGCGCCAGCCGCGTCGCTTCCTGCTTGGCCGCGACCCGTTCGCTGCGGCCCTTCTGCTTGTGGCCCAGCCGCAGCAATTCTTCGGCTGAATCATAAAGATCGCCCAGCAACTGCCGCTTCCAGCTGTTCCACACACCCGGCCCGACCGCGCGAATGTCCACGACCGTCAGGCAGAGCAGCAGCCGCAGCCGTTCGGGGCTTTGCACGACATCGACGAAATCGAGGATCGTCTTGTAATCGGCCAGATCGCGCTTGAAGGCGGTGGCCGACATCAGCAGATGATAGCGCACCAGCCAGGCGACCGTTTCCGTCTCCGCCGGGGTGAGGCCCAGGCGCGGGCAGAGATGTTCGGCGACTTCCGCGCCCAATATGCTGTGATCGCCGCCCCGCCCCTTGGCAATGTCATGCAGCAGCACCGCGACATAGAGAACGCGGCGCGACAGCAGCTTGCCCATCAGTTCAGACGCCAGCGGATGATCTTCGGGCAGTTCGCCCTTTTCGATCCGGGCGAGCAGGCCGACGGCGCGGATGGTATGTTCGTCCACCGTATAGTGGTGATACATGTCGAACTGCATCTGCGCCACGACCCGGCGAAAATCGGGGACGAAACGGCCAAAAACGGTCGATTCGTTCATCCAGCGCAGCACGGTTTCCGGGTCACGCGGGCTGGTCAGCACATCCATGAAGGCGGCGTTGGCGCGCGGGTCCTTGCGCACCTTGGCCGTAATCAGCCCGGCGTCGCGGCTGGCGGCGCGAATCGCGCTGGGGTGGATGGCCAGGCCATGGCGGTCGGCCACGGCGAAAATCTCTATGAGCCGGACCGGATCGACCTGAAAGAAGTCGTCGCTGGGCAGCGAGAGCCGGCCACGTTCGAGGACGAAGCCGTCCAGCTTTTTGGGCCGACGGAACATGGCGGGAATATAGCGCCGCCCCTTGGCCGCCATCTGGTCGTCCAGATGGGCCAGGAACATGGCGGTCAGGTCACCGACGATTTTGGCGTTGAGGAAATAATAGCGCATGAAGCGCTCCACCCCCGACCGGCCATGCCGCCCGGTAAAGCGCATCCGCGTCGCGGTTTCCAGCTGGAGGTCGAAGGTCAGCCGATCCTCCGCCCGGCCGGTGATGGTGTGCAAGTGACAACGCACCGCCCACAGGAAATCTTCCGCCTTCTGGAACTGCCGCAATTCCAGCTGGGTCAGCAGGCCGACATCGACCAGTTCGGCGACAGACCGCACCCGGTTCACATATTTGCCGATCCAGAACAGGGTATGCAGATCGCGCAAGCCGCCCTTGCCCTCTTTCACATTGGGTTCGACGACATAGCGGCTGTCGCCCATCCTTTTGTGCCGTTCCTCGCGCTCGGCCAGCTTGTCGGTGACGAAGGCGCGGGCCGTACCCTGCATCACTTCGGCGTCGAAGCGTGTCGAGGTTTCCTCGTACAACGCCCGGTCGCCCCAGACATAGCGCGCCTCCAGCAGGGCAGTACGGACGGTCAGGTCCGCCTTGGCCATCCGCATCGTCTCGTCGATGGAGCGGCTGGAATGGCCGACTTTCAGGCCCAGATCCCAGAGGGAATAGAGCATGGATTCAATGACCTGCTCGGTCCAGCCGGTTGGTTTCCAGGGCGTAATGAAGCCGATATCGACGTCGCTATGCGGCGCCATTTCGCCCCGGCCATAGCCGCCGACCGCGATCAAGGCGATCCGCTCACCGGTGCTGCGGTTGCCCGACGGGTAGAGATGGTGCGTCGTCGCATCGTAAAGCAGGCGCAAAATCTGGTCGATCAGGAAGGCAAAAGCGGTCACCGCCTCCCGCCCGCGCGTAGGCTTCGCCTCCAGCCGCCGGGCGACCTCGGCCCGCCCCTCATCCAGCGCCGCCTTCAATTCCTTGACGATCAGGCCGCGCAGCAGCATCGGATCGTTACGGTGCAACTGCGCCTGAGCGGTGATGTTGTCGGAAATCGCGCGCCGATCAATGATCGCACGGCGCGATCCCAGCGCGGGAAATTGCATGACCATGGAGGCTATCTAGTCATGGTCGCTGGTCGCGGCCAGTTGTTTCAGCCGATATAGTTGATCGAGCGCCTCACGCGGCGACAGCGCGTCGGCGTCGATGCTGTCCAGCGCGGCGCGCAGCGGGTCGATCACGGGTTCGGACTGGACCGCGACGGCGGCGAACAGCGGCAGATCGTCCAGCCCCGCCGCAATGCCGCCGGTCTTGGCTTTGCCCGCCTCCAGCCGCGCCAGCACATCCTTGGCGCGCTTCAGGACAGCGGCAGGCAGGCCCGCCAGCCGCGCGACGGCCAGGCCATAGCTACGATCCGCCGGACCGTCGCTCAGTTCGTGCAGCAGCACCAGATCGCCCTTCCATTCGCGGGCGCGAACATGGTGGAGCGAGAGCGAGGAGAGGCTTTCCGCCAGCCGGGTGAGTTCATGATAATGGGTGGCGAACAGGCAGCGGCAGCGATTAACCTCATGCACCGCCTCCACCACCGCCCATGCCAGCGCCAGCCCATCATAAGTGGAGGTGCCGCGCCCAACTTCATCGAGGATGACGAAACTGTCGGCGGTCGCCTGCGCCAGGATGGCGGCGGTTTCGACCATCTCCACCATGAAGGTGGAGCGGCCCCGCGCCAGGTTGTCCGACGCGCCGACCCGGCTGAACAGCCGATCGACCAGGCTGAGCGTCGCCGCCTGCGCGGGGACATAGGCGCCCGCCTGCGCCAGGATGACGATCAGCGCATTTTGCCGCAGGAAGGTGGATTTGCCGCCCATGTTCGGGCCAGTGACCAGCCAGAGCCGATCATCCTGCACCAGACGGCAATCATTGGCGACGAAGGCCTGCCCTTCGCGCCGCAGCGCATCCTCCACCACCGGGTGCCGCCCGCCGGTGATGTCGAGGCACGGCCCCGCCCCGTCGGCGGCGACGAAATGCGGCCGCTGCCAGCCGCCCTCCGCCGCCCGTTCGGCCAGCGCGGCGGCAACGTCGAGCCGGGCCAATGCCTGCGCGGCGCGGGCGATGTCAGCCTTCCGGTCCAGCACGGCGGCGATCAGATCTTCCAGATGGGCCGCTTCGGCCACCAGCGCGTGACCACCCGCCTGCGCGACGCGCCCGGCTTCCTCATGCAGATCGACCGAATTGAAGCGCACAACGCCTGCCAGCGTCTGACGATGGGTGAAGCCGCTGTCGGGCTGCATCAGCGAGTCGGCGGCGCGGGCCGGGACTTCGACATGATAGCCCAGCACGCCATTATGGCGGATCTTGAGCGTCGAAATGCCGGTCTGCGCGCGATATTTCGCCTCCAGCGCGGCGATCGCGCGGCGGCCATCGCCCGCCATGCGGCGCAACTCGTCCAGCGCCGGATCATAGCCGTCGGCAATATAGCCGCCGCTCGCCGTTTCGGTTGGTGGAGCAGGCACCAGCGCCCGCGCGAGGCTATCGACCAGCGCACCATGGCCATCAAGCGCCGGCAGCAGGCGGGCGAGGAGCAGCGGCTGATCGGGCAAGCGCCCCAGCCGCTCGCGCAGCAGCCGGGCTTCGCCAAGGCCATCGCGCAACTGGCCAAGGTCACGCGGACTGCCCCGGCCCACCGCGACCCGGCCCAGCGCCCGGCCAATGTCGGGCAGGGCGCGCAACGCGCCACGCAACTGGTCGCGCAGCCCCGCATCGTCGTGGAACAGTTGCACCAGCCCCAGCCGCGCCTCGATCAGCGCCATATCCATCAGCGGCGCGGACAAATCCTGCGCCAGCAGCCGCGCCCCTGCCCCCGTCACGGTGCGATCGACCGCGCCGAGCAGGCTGCCCGCGCGCGCGCCGCTCATCGTCGCGACAATTTCCAGACTCTCGCGCGTTGCCGCGTCGATTGCGACATGACCGCCGCTGGTCTGGCGCAGGGGTGGCGCGAGGAAGGGCAAAGTCCCCTTCCCCGCATGGTCGAGATAGGCGATCAGCCCGCCCATCGCGGCCAGCTCGGCGCGCCCGAACTGGCCGAAGCCGTCGAGCGTCGCGACCCCGAACAGCCGTTTGAGCGCTGTTTCGGCGCGACTGCTGGAAAAAGCGGCGCGATCAAACATATGGGCGTCGGCGATGTCGAGCGTCGATCCTTCGGCCACCACCGTCTCGCTGGGGCGCAGGCGGGCGAGTTCGGCGGGCAGGTCGATGGCACGGCAGGTCATCGTCTCGAACCGCCCGGTGGAGATATCGGCGGCGGCGAGGCCGATCTCGCCCTCTCCGCCTACCTGCGCGAGAGCAACCAGCATATTGTCACGCCGGGAATCGAGCAACGTCTCCTCGGTCAGCGTGCCTGCCGTCACATAGCGCACGATATCACGCGCCACGAGCGTCTTGCCCCCGCGCGCCTTGGCCTGCGCGGGCGTTTCGGTCTGTTCGGCAATGGCGACGCGGTGGCCTGCCTTGATCAGGCGCGCGAGATAACCCTCCGCACTATGTACGGGCACGCCGCACATCGGGATCGGCGCGCCGCCATGTTCGCCCCGGCTGGTGAGCGCAATGTCGAGCGTCGCGGCCGCCGCCCTGGCATCGTCGAAGAACAGCTCGAAAAAATCGCCCATTCGGTAGAAAAGCAGGCAATCACTCGCCTGAGCCTTGAGCGCCAGATATTGCGCCATCATCGGCGTGGGGGCGGGCTGGGTCGCTATGTCGTGAGGGGCGATGGGCATGATGATGCGATAGCGGCAAGCTGACGCACAGGAAAGAGCGTGAAAAGCGGCCTTCTCGCACTTGCCCACAAGGCGCCGTTACCGCTAGGGCCAGCGCAACAGGCAACAAAGGCGGGTGAGAGATGACCGACAAGTCGAATGTGGAATTTTCCGAGCGCGAGGCGCTGTTTTTCCATTCGACCGGGCGCCCCGGCAAGATCGAGATCATCGCGTCCAAACCGATGGCGACCCAGCGCGACCTGAGCCTGGCCTATTCGCCGGGCGTCGCGGTGCCGGTGCTGGCGATCGCGGCCGATCCTGCCACAGCCTATGATTATACCGCCAAGGGCAATCTGGTCGCCGTCATCACCAACGGCACGGCGATCCTGGGCCTTGGCAATCTGGGTGCGCTGGCGTCCAAGCCGGTGATGGAGGGCAAGGCGGTGCTGTTCAAGCGCTTTGCCGACGTCGACAGCATCGACATCGAACTCAAGACCGAGGATGTCGATCGCTTCATCGATGCGGTGGAGCTGATGGAGCCGACCTTTGGCGGCATCAACCTTGAGGATATCAAGGCGCCGGAATGCTTCATCATCGAACAGACGCTGAAAGAGCGGATGAACATCCCGGTATTTCACGACGACCAGCATGGCACCGCGATCATCGCGGCGGCGGGCGTCATCAATGCCGCGATGCTGACCGGGCGCGAGCTGAAAGACCTGAAAGTTGTGGTCAATGGCGCAGGCGCAGCGTCGATCGCCTGCACCGAACTGATCAAGGCGCTGGGCGTGGCGGGTGACAATGTCATCATGTGCGACAGCAAGGGCGTGATCTATCAGGGCCGCACCGAGGGCATGAACCAGTGGAAGTCGGCCCATGCGGTCAGGACCGACGCCCGCACGCTGAAAGATGCTATGAAGGGCGCGGACGTGTTCTTGGGGCTTTCGGTCAAGGGCGCGGTGACGCCGGACATGGTCAAGGATATGGGCGAAAAGCCGATCATCTTTGCCATGGCCAATCCCGACCCGGAAATCACGCCCCCGGATGCCAAGGCCGTGCGCCCCGAAGCGATCGTGGCGACGGGCCGGTCGGACTATCCCAATCAGGTCAACAATGTCATCGGCTTCCCCTTCATCTTCCGCGGCGCGCTGGATGTGCGGGCGACGACGATCAACGAAGCGATGAAGGTCGCCGCCGCCCATGCCATCGCCGAACTGGCACGCGAACAGGTGCCGGAGGAAGTGGCCAAGGCCTATGGCCGGTCGCACAGCTTCGGCCCCGACTATATTATCCCCGCCCCGTTCGACCCGCGCCTGATGGAAGTGGTGCCGTCCGCCGTTGCGCAGGCGGCGATGGACAGCGGCGTCGCGCAAAAGCCGATCGCCGACATGGCCGCCTATCGCCAGTCCTTAAAGGCCCGGCTCAACCCGACCACATCGGTGCTGACGTCCGCCTATGAAATGGCCAAGGCCAATCCCAAGCGCGTCGTCTTTGCCGAAGCGGAAGAGGAAGTAGTGCTGCGCGCGGCCATCCAGTTCCGTGACCTGGGCTATGGCATTCCCGTGCTGGTCGGGCGGGGGGATGTGGTCGACAAGCTCAAGGCGCTGGGCGTGCGCGATCCCGAAAGTTTCGAACTGCACAACAGCGTCAATTCGCCGCTGGTCCCCGACATGGTCGACCTGCTTTACGCCCGGCTCCAGCGGCGCGGCTATCTGCGCCGCGATTGCGAACGGATGGTGAACCGCGATCGCAATATTTTCGGTACGCTGCTGGTCAAGATGGGCGTGGCCGACGCGATGATCACCGGCATGACCCGCCCCTATGCGCAGACATTGCGCGAAGTGAAGCGGGTGATGGACCCCGCAGTAGGGCGCACCCCCTTTGGCATCCATGTCATGGTGGCCAAGGACAAAACGGTGTTCCTGGCCGATACCACGGTCAATGAACGCCCGACTGCCAGCGAAATGGCTGACATAGCGCAAGGCACCGTCGCGGTTGCCCGGCGCATGGGCCATGACCCGCGCGTCGCCTTCCTGTCTTACTCCAATTTTGGCAACCCGCCGGGTGCTTTCCTGGAAAATGTGCGCGGCGCGGTGAAGCTGCTCGACGAACGCAATGTCGATTTCGAATATGAAGGCGAAATGACCGCAGACGTGGCGCTGAACCCGGCGGTCATGAAAAACTATCCCTTCAGCCGCCTGTCCGGTCCGGCCAATGTGCTGGTGATGCCGGGGCTGCAATCGGCCAATATCTCGGCCAAGCTGTTGCGCGAACTGGGCGGCACGTCGATGATCGGCCCGGTTCTGGTCGGCATGGAAAAATCGGTACAGATCGCCACGATGGCATCCAATGCGTCGGAACTGCTGACACTAGCGGTGCTGGCGGCGGGCGGGATTGCCCTTTGATGGTCGCAGCGCGGCCCATAAGTGCCGCGCATCGATCATATAGTGTTTTTCACTTGCCATGCCCTATGCCTGCGCGACAGGGACGAACTATCTTGTCCGCTGCCGTGGGTGGACAATATAGTGCGGGAGCATGGGTATGAGCGTGGCCACCAGTTTCGACAGCGCAACCTTCCGTCGCGTGCTGGGCCATTATCCCACCGGTGTGTGTGTCGTTACGGCCATTCAAGCAGATGGTGCGCCAGTCGGCATGGTGGTGGGGTCTTTCACCTCGGTCTCGCTCGATCCGCCGCTGGTTGCTTTCTTCCCCGCCAAGACGTCGAGCAGCTGGCCGCGCCTGGCGGCTGTTGGCAAATTCTGCGTCAATGTACTGGCCAGAGACCAGCAGGCGCTGTGCCGTCAGCTGTCCGGGCGTGGGGAGGATAAGTTTGCCGGAGTCTCGCATCGTGCATCAGCGAACGGATCGCCGATCCTGGACGATGTCGTCGCCTGGATCGACTGCACGCTGGACGCCGTGCATGAAGCAGGCGACCATTATATCGTATTGGGCAAGGTCGTGGCGCTGGAGGTCGACCGGCCGGAAAGTCCCTTATTGTTCTTCCAGGGCAATTATGGCGAATTTTCGCTGATCGCGTGACGGCGCAGGCGCTGTCGCAGCGTCGGACAGGGAAAGCGGCGGATTGACGGTGCTATGCCATCTTTCCAATATGTGACCCATGGGACATATGGGGGAAATATTACTCGTCCTTAACCCCTGACGCCTATTGCTGTCCAATTGCCTCCCCCCCCCCCGACCGGATCGCCCATGACTGCGCTGCTCATCACCGTCGATACGGAACTATCCGCCTCACTGCAGCAGCGCGGCGTTGACCTGGAGGAGAATATCCGTCGTTCGATCTGGGGGCAAGCGCAGGGGCAGGCGCATGGCATTGGCTGGCAGATGGACATGCTCGACCGTCATGGGCTAAAAGGCGTGTTCTTCCTCGATCCCCTGCCAGCGCTGGTCCATGGTGCTGATTTCCTGACGCCGATCGTCGCTGCCATTGTGGGGCGCGGCCATGAAGTGCAGATGCACATCCACACAGAATGGCTCGCCTGGGCGAAACAATCGCCGGTCGCGGGGCGACAGGGCCGCAATATCGGCGACTTCATACTGGCCGACCAGATTGTCTTGCTGGGCCTGGCCAAGGGGCTGCTGGAACAGGCCGGGGCGCCCGCCATCACCGCCTTTCGCGCCGGCAATTTCGGCGCCAATGATGATACGCTGCGCGCCCTTGCCGCGATCGGCGTGGCATGGGACAGCAGCGTCAACCCCGCCTATCTGGGCCGCGACTGCCATATCGATGCCGATCCGGGTGAGATAGGCGCGACCCGCCTGCAGGGCATCACAGAATTACCGGTATCGGGCATAACCGACCGGCCCGGCAGCTTTCGTCCGGCGCAGATTTGCGCCATGTCGGCGACCGAGATGCGCGCCGGGCTACGCCATGCCGCGCGTGAGGGCCATGATGCCTTCGTCGTCGTCACCCATAGTTTCGAAATGCTGTCCCGCGACCGCCAGCGGGCCAATGGCACGGTCAAGGCCCGGTTCGTCGCGCTGTGCCGGGAGGCCCCCCGCCTGCCGCAGGTCCGCGGCGCAGGCTTCCACGACCTGCCCACCAGTCTGGCCGACCGCCCCGACCGCAGCCTGACCCGCGTTTCGCCCAGCCGGGTGCGCACCGGGCTGCGGGTCGCGCAGCAGGCCTGGGCAACATGGCGCTACGAACATCGGCTGGTGCCTGCGTGACATCCTTCCCCGGTGCCATTGTCCTGGGTCTGGAGAACGCCATCGGCCTGACGGTCGTGCGTGAACTGGGCGAGCATGGCGTGGCGGTCCATGGCGTGGCCCGCGAAGCGCACAGTGTTGGCGCCGCCTCGCGCCATTGCACCCAGTCGCTGTTGCGCCCGCCCGGCCCTGCGACCCTCTGGCTGCCGGAGATGATCGCCCGAACCGGCGCGGGCGCGGTGCTGGCAGTGTCCGAATCGGACCTGCTGGAACTGGCTGACCTGCCCCCGACAATCGGTGACTGCCACATATTGGTCCCCCGACCAGACCGGCTGGCCAAAGTCATCGACAAATTCTGTACGCTCGACATTGCCGAAAAGGCGGGCCTGCGCGTGCCGCAGACCTGGCAACCGCAGTCGGGCGAGGATTTTGCCGCCCGCGTCGCGGCGATGCGCTATCCGCTGGTCGCCAAATGGGCCAATCCACCGGCGGTATTACCGATATTGGAACAGGCCGGGCTGGAATGGCTCAAGACCGATTATATCCGCACCCCGCAGGAGTTGACCGCGCTGCTGGACCGCTATGCGCCGATCGGGCGCTGGCCGTTGATTCAGCAATATTGCGGGGGCGTCGGGCTGGGGCAGATGCTCTATATGGACGAGGGGCGCGCCACGCTGCGCTTCCAGCATCGCCGCCTGCACGAATGGCCGCCTGAAGGGGGCGTGTCCACGCTGTGCCGGGCCGAACCGGCGGAACGGCATCGCGAACAGATGGCGCTGTCGGAACAATTGTTGCGCGCGCTCGACTGGGACGGGCAGGCGATGGTCGAATATCGCTATGAGCCGGATAGCGGACGCTATTGGCTGATGGAGGTCAATGGCCGCTTCTGGGGCAGCCTTCCACTTGCCCGCCATTGCGGCGCGCATTTCGCCTGGGAAGCCTATCGCCGCGCCGTGCTGGGCCAGCGTGATTTGGCCCCGCCGCCGCGCGACGATCTGCGCGCGCGCTATATGGTGCCGGAAACCAAGCGCCTTGTGCGCCTATTGATAGCGCCTGGACGAATCGGCGATCCCTTCTTCAAGCGGCGGCCGATCAGGGATCTGATCGGCTATGTGCTGGGCTTTTTCGACCCCGCCACCCGCTATTATGTGCTGACCCTGTCCGATCCACGCCCCTGGGTGCGGGATATGACGCAAATGCTCAGGAAAGCCGTGCGCCGGGAAAAGCGCTGACCAGCCGCGCCACTGCCTGTTCGATCCGGGCCAGACACATCGCCATATAGCGGTCGTCCAGCCCATAGGGATCGTGCAGATGCGGCAGCATTGGCCGGGTCCAGCGCCCCAGCAACAGCCGCGGCACATGGCTCAGGCGCGGATCGGCGGCCAGCCGGTGCAATTGCCGCACCTCCATTGCCAGCAGCAGGTCGCCCTCCTGCGGCACATAGTCGGCCATGTCGATCGCCCGGTGCTGCGACAGGTCATGCCCCAACTCGTAGGCGGCGGCGATGGCGGGATCATGCGCGGCGCGGCCAGTGGTGGTCGACAGGCCAAAGGAGGCGGTGCGGACTCCCGCCCGGCGCGCCACGACATCGGCAAAGGCGCTGCGGCAGATATTGCCCTGACACACAAACACCAGCCGCCGCACCTGCGCGGGACCAACAGCGCGGCTGGCAGACAGGCCCAGCGCGAGTTGCGGATAGGACAGGATCAGGCGGACCAACCCGCGCAAAGTGCCGAAACGGGCGCGGATCATCGGCTTGGTCCGGAAAAGGGTGGCGGAGACGGAGGGGTCATAAAGTCTATTCTAAGAATTTGATGAAAAAGGTTAAATGCGCCCTATGCGGCACCGCCCCCTTTTCTGCGCGGCAAGCAGGTGTGGCTGTGATGGAATGCGACGCGAATGTCATGAATATTTGTCAAAAAATGGATGCAGGCCACCCGAGCAGGTCTAAAAAATTGCTCGAAGTGGCTCGAAGAAAGGCTGGCACATTGTGGGCGGCGGGTAATCTCTGCATAGCATTGGAGGTCGCCATGAAATGGCGTCGCGGGAAATTTGGATGGATCATATAGCACAGCTGAACCCTGATTCCGACATTCGCATCACACCCGTCATTTTGGCGGGTGGGTCAGGCACACGGCAATGGTCACTGTCCTGCAAATCCTACCCTAAACAGCTCTTGCGGCTGGTAGGGGACACCACCCTATTTCCGGCTGTAACCCCTTGCCTGTCGGGTGCAACGGAACATTATGCACCATGCCGGTCGACCGGGCGGACATGATCGTGACCATTGCATCGACGGACACACCATGACCGATCCGATCAAAGAACCGCTTTTGCCGCATGATTTCATCGCCAGCGGCGCGAGCGCCGAACTGTTCGATCTTGGGGGTGGGCAGGTTATCAAGCTGTTCCACGAAAGCGTGTCGGAAGAGATGATCGCGCGCGAGGCAAAGGCCTCAGCCCATGCGGCGGCAAGCGGCGTGCGGACGGCGGCGGCGATTGGGCGGCGAACTTGGGATGGGCGACGCGGCATTGTCTATCCCCGGCTCGAAGGCGGGACGCTGATGGACTGGATCCGTCGAAACCCCATGCGCGCGGGATGGGCGCTTGGCCAAATGGGCGCTATCCATGGTGCCATGCATCGGGGGGGTGGCGGGAGTTTACGGTCATTGAAGCAGGTGCTGACGACCGACATCGCCTATGGTCCGGCACCGATCATGGTGCAACGAGCGGTCATCGCCTATCTTGACACGCTACCGGAGGGGGACATGTTGACCCATGGCGATTTTCATCTGGGTAATGTCATGATGACACCGCAGGGGATGATGGTGATCGATTGGTCAAAGGCGGCGGCAGGTCACCCCGCGGCCGATGCGGTGCGATCAGAAATGCTGATGCGTTTCGGCATCGGTCCCACCGATTGGGTGACGAACCTGTGGCGGGACTGGGCGGCGGGACGGTTGCGCAAGAGCTACATGGCATCGTCCGCAGTGACGGAGCGCGACTTGGATCAATGGCGTCCCGTCGTGGCGCTGGCCTGGCTGCGGGCACGGGACGCAGGTCGGACGCCTGCGTTTATGCACTATCTGGACCGGGCGTTGCAGCTAGTAGGGCTGCCGACGTTGCGGTGACGTGAATCATTCGGGCTTTTCCAGCACCGCCAGACTCTGCCAGAAAGCGGATGGTCCGTACCGTCCTTCCCGTTGGTAAAGTGCAGTTCGGCGAAACCGACGTTGCGAGCGAAGGCGCGGATCCAGTCACGATGCAGGAAGGCGTCCCACACCCGATCATGCTCCGCCTCCTCCAGTTCAAGGAAGGAGAAGATCATCTTGTCGCCGGGCTTGAGTATGCGGAAAGCGTCAGCCGCTTAGGGACAGGATTCACCGGGATAAATATGAGTGAAACCGAGCATTGAAGGATCATATCGAGAGAAGCATCGGGCGCGCCAGTCGCCAGTGCTGGATCGTCGGGCAGCGATTTCAGTTTGGCACGGACGAGCGCTCGATAATCGCGGACGGAATGGCTTTCGCGAACCATTACGGACGAACGCTTCCTGCTAAGAAAGCGAGGAAGCCTGATCATAAAAGGCTTCACGCGATATTGGGCCGGAATTTCATATTGATGGGCGGAAACTTCGGCAACAGCACAGATCGTTGTCAATCCGATCCGAACAGGTCTCGTGTGAAAATTCTGTCCGCGACATCCTCGATATCCGAGGTCATGCGATTAGCGATGATGACGTCGCATTCCTGTTTGAAAGCAGCGAGATCGCGCACCACCCGCGATCCGAAAAATGCTTCTTCCTGCATGGCGGGTTCGTAGATCACCACCTCAATGCCCTTGGCCTTGATCCGCTTCATGATGCCCTGGATCGAAGATTGCCGGAAATTGTCGGACCCGGCCTTCATCACCAGGCGGAATACCCCGACCTTCTTCGGCCGCTTCGCGATGATCTGATCGGCCAGGAAATCCTTGCGGGTATGATTAGCATCCACGATCGCGCGGATCAGGTTCTGCGGCACTTCGGAATAATTGGCCAGAAGTTGCTTGGTATCCTTGGGCAGGCAATAGCCACCATAGCCGAAGCTGGGGTTGTTATAATGCGAGCCGATGCGCGGATCGAGGCCGACACCCGTGATTATCTGGCGCGAATCCATGTCATGCGCGATGGCATAACTGTCCAGTTCGTTGAAGAATGCGACCCGCATGGCGAGATAGGTGTTGGCGAACAGCTTGATCGCCTCCGCCTCGCTGGGATCGGTGAAGAGGATCTCCACATCCTTCTTGACCGCGCCCTGCAACAGCAGGTCGGCAAAAATACGCGCGCGGTCCGAACGTTCGCCCACGATGATGCGGGAAGGGTGGAGATTATCCTGCAGCGCCTTGCCTTCGCGCAAAAATTCCGGGCTGAAAATGACCTGATCGGTCGCCAGGCGCAGGCGGACATCCTCTACGAAACCCACAGGGATGGTGGATTTGATGACGATCGTTGCGGCGGGGTTGATCTGCTTGGCGATCTGGATGACCGCCTCTACCGATGAGGTATCGAACTTGTTGTTGCCGACATCATAATTGGTCGGCGTGGCGACGATCACATAGTCGGCACCAGTCAGCGCCTGTTGCGGATCGAGCGTGGCGACCAGGTTGAGTGGCCGGGTCGCGAGAAACTCTTCAAGCTCGGTATCGACGATCGGCGATTGGCGCGCGTTGAGCATCTCGACGCGTTCCGGCGTGATATCGACAGCAACGACTTCATTATGCTGTGCGAGCAGGACAGCGTTAGACAGCCCGACATAGCCGAGTCCGAAAACTGCGATCTTCATTCTTCGTTCTTCCCCCGCATCACGCGAAAGTGGTAGCGAAATCTTCGCCATTGGGGTGCGAACCCCGTTTCCACACAAACTTGAACATCCGTCATTCGAGTGCGCGCGCCCCTGCAACCGATGCGATCAACTTACAGCCTTTCGCCGCGCGAAGCACAAGAGCAATTTCTCCTTCCTTTCTGTTAATATGTGATAAAGGACATTATCACATATTTCCTGCCTTTCGGTCCGATCTTCATGCTTCCGTCGATCAGCCTGCCTTCGATCACCTTGCCGCCGATCATCGCGCAGGCAGAGCCGCGCGTGCATATGCGGTTTCTCGAATTTTTCGCGGCCAATATCCGCAATGCCCACACGCGGCGCGCCCATGCGGGGGCCACATCGCTTGTGTAATCCACAGCGGCGCGAGTGGAGCGGAAAATCCTCTTTGCAACCCACGCGGTCTACCTGTCTGAAACGATCAATTTGACCAATCGCTGGGGTTCGATAACGAACTGCCGTGCAGTGATTGTGGTGCCAAAGCGCATTTTTTGGACTTGGCAAGTTTACACTTTACGCCCATGAAACCCGCATCGTTCGTGGGATAATGCCACATAACGGCGGAATATCATTACTTATTTCAGGCGAGACATGGCCAGCAACCTCATGAATATCGTTCCTGTCATCCTGTCTGGAGGATCGGGTACGCGGCTTTGGCCCGTTTCCAAGCCTGAACATCCCAAACAGTTGCTGCCGTTGACCGCCGACGAAACCATGCTTCAACTGACTGCTGTGCGCATACAAGGCTTTGATGCGGCATCAATAGGCCGTCCCATCGTTGTGGCGAACACCGCTCATGCCGATATTATCGACGAACAATTGCAACAGAGCGGGATCGACGAATATCAGGTCATCCTGGAGCCGGTCGGCCGCAATACCGCGCCTGCCATCGCGCTTGCCGCGCTGGAAGCGCAGGCGGACGACGCACTGCTGGTGATGCCGAGCGATCATGTCATCGCTGATCTGCCCGCGTTCCACGCAGCCATCGCCCACGCCTTGCCGCTTGTAGAAAAAGGATGGCTGGTAACCTTTGGTATCACGCCCGACGGCCCGGAAACCGGTTATGGCTATATCCAGATGGGGCAGTCCTGCGGCGGCGCGGTGCATGAGGTCGTGCGTTTCGTCGAAAAGCCCGATGTCGCCCATGCGCAAAAGATGCTGGCAGAAGGGCATCATGTCTGGAACGCAGGCATCTTCCTGTTTCGCGCGGACGCCTACCTTGCCGCCGTGGAACGGCATCAACCGGATATGCTGGCGGTCGTTCGGACATCGATAACGCAGGCCAAGCGCGATGGCACGCATGTTTTTCCCGACGCCATGGCCTTTCATGCCTGTCCTTCGGACTCGATCGACTATGCGATCATGGAACGCGAAGCGCATGTCGCCTGCGTCCCGGTCGCCATGGGTTGGTCGGATGTGGGGAGTTGGGATTCCCTGCACGCCATCAGCGCCAGAGATGCCGATGAAAATGCGGTTCGTGGCGACGCGCTGCTGCTGGGCGCCCGCAATTGCCTGGTTCATAGTGACGGCCCGCGCGTCACGCTGGTCGATGTCGACGACCTGATCGTCGTCGTGTCACAGGGCGAGGTCATGATCCTCAAGCGCGGTGAATCCCAGAAGGTGCGCAAGGTGACCGAAGCGCTCAAGGCTCTGGCCGCCGCGACATCCTCACACTGATTTTCCATCGCATGGCCGCCCTGACATGTGCGGCATGGAGAGATTCATGACGCAATCCGTTTCCATCGCTGATCTGATGGCGCAGTCGGGCGTCGCGTTCGGCACCAGTGGCGCGCGCGGTCTGGTCAGCGCCATGACCGACCGGGTCTGCTTCGCCTATACCGCCGCCTTCCTCCAGCATCTGAGCGCCATCGGGCAGTTTGCGCCGGGCGTCCATGTGGCGATCGCGGGTGATCTGCGCCCGTCCAGCCCGCGCATCATGGCGGCCTGCGCAGCGGCGGTGCGCCATATGGGCGGAGAGGTCGATCTGTGCGGTTTCGTGCCGTCGCCTGCCGTGGCGGCCTACGGATTCGCGCGGGGCATCCCGTCGCTGATGGTGACGGGTAGTCATATTCCCGACGACCGCAACGGCATCAAGTTCAACCGGACCGATGGCGAGGTGCTGAAGCCCGATGAGCTGGCCATCCGCGCCCAGAGCGTGACATTGCCCGACCTGTTCGATGGGGACGGGATGCTGAAGGATGCGCAGCCCGCAGCGCGACAAGTGGATGTCGCGACGGCCTATATTGCGCGCTATGTCGATTTCTTCGGTGGGCAGGCTCTGACCGGACTGAAACTGGGCATATATGAACATTCCGCCGTCGGTCGCGACATATTGGTCGCGCTGGTCAAGGCGCTGGGCGGGGAGGGGGTGTCGCTGGGGCGGTCCGACCGCTTCATTCCCGTCGATACCGAGGCGGTTCGCCCCCAGGACCAGGCGCTGGCGCGGGAATGGTCGGCGGCGCTCAAGCTGGACGCGATCCTGTCCACCGACGGGGATTCCGATCGGCCCTTGCTGGCCGATGAGCATGGCCTGTGGATGCGTGGCGATGTGTTGGGCATGTTGAGTGCGCGGGCGCTGGGGATTGGTGCCATTGCAACGCCGGTCAGTTGCAACAGTGCGGTTGAATTGTCGGGCCTGTTTGCGACCGTGCGACGGACTCGGATCGGATCGCCCTTCGTGATCGAGGCGATGAACAGGTTGGTTGCAGAAGGACAGGAAAGCGTTTGCGGCTATGAGGCCAATGGCGGTTTCCTGATCGCCACACCGGTCGAAACGGAAGGGCGCGTTCTGCCTGCGCTACCGACGCGCGACGCGCTATTGCCGATCCTGTCGGTGCTGGTGGATGCGCGCCGCCGCAGCGTGACGCTGTCCGCGCTTCAGGCGCAATTGCCTGCGCGCTATACGTTCAGCGAGCGGCTGGAGAATTACCCGACGGCGCAAAGCCAGGCGCTGATCGCGCATCTGGAACAAGGGACCGAGGCCGCCATATTGGCGCGGCTGACTGCCATGTTCGGGGCGCTGGCTGGCGAAGCGGACGGGATCGACCGGACCGACGGGTTGCGCATCCATTTTACCGGCGGCGACATCATCCATCTGCGGCCGAGCGGCAATGCGCCGGAACTGCGCTGCTACACCGAAAGCGACAATGCGCTGCGGGCAGCGACCCTTAACGAGCAGGCTTTGAAACTGGTCCGCGATTACACTATCGCGGCCTGACGCGCTATCGGCTGAAAAGCCGACAGTAAGCTGGACAATGACTCGCTGTTTGCGCAACATCAAATCATTGTGAATCAACGATTTTCCGTCACAGCCCTGTCCCAGATGTAACGGCCATAATCCTATTTCTCTTTATAATCAGGGACTTGTGGATATTGGCCGATCGCCCATCATGCGCGTAGGTGGGGAGCGGCCAATATTCGTCGGTTCAGCGCGGAACGGCGAGCAGGGCCGATACCGGTCCTGCCGTCAGGGTGAAGATGCACTCGTCCTCCAGCAGCAGGCAGTCGCCCTTTTCCCAGCCAAGACCATTGACCGTGCCTGCGCCGGTCAGCGGTGTGAACCATAGCAGCTTGCCGTCGGGCAGGGAGAGGCTTCGATCCGTCGTCCAATGCACCAGATCGAGTGAGAAGGGGGCTTCGCTGTCGGCGATCAGCCGGGCTTTGCTGCCCAGCGGCGCCTTGATCAGGGCGCGATCATAGGGCTGGAGGCGGCTGACGGCGGCTCCATCGTCCAGATGCAGTTCGCGGGGTCGGCCATAGTCATAGAGCCGATAGGTGACGTCCGCATTTTGCTGGATTTCAACGAGCGTGATGCCCGCGCCGATGGCATGGACGGTGCCGGCGGGAATGAAATAGCAGTCGCCCGGTTTCACCGGCTTCCAGTCGATCCATTGTTCCAGCGATCCGTCCTGCGCCGCCGCCCGGAACTGGTCGGGGGACATGGGCGCCGTAAGGCCGATACCCAACGTCGCACCCGGTTCGCAATCAAGGATATACCAGATTTCCTCCTTGCCGCGCGTTAGCCCCTTGGCCCTAGCCTGCGCGTCGTCGGGATGTACCTGGATCGACAGCCGTTCACTGGTGAAGATATATTTGACCAGCAGCGGCAGGTCGCGCCCATCGGCGCTTTCGAACCACACCTCCCCGATCTGCCGCCCTGCGCCAGCGGCGAAGAGCGACGGGAGATCGGTTCGGCCCCATGGTTTTTCGACATAGTGGGGGGAAAGCTTTTGTGTCAGCATGATATCCTATGAGTTTTAGCGCTTTTAGCTCTCTTTAGCGTCAGTTTCCCCATGAACCAAACCCCATGTAGATTGCGATCACATCCAGACTGGCGATGTTCAGGCCATGGCGCATTTTCAGGATATCATAAGATCGTTCGCCCCCGCCATTGATGCCAACATAGACGGCAGCGGTCACGCCGAGACTGGACATGACGATGTTGAAAGCAGAAGGTATCCAGCCGTCTGGGGGCTATTCAATCTTCATATGTTCAGACCCAGCCTCTGCCCGTCATAATGTTCGCGCAGCGGCTGCCACCACCATTTGTTTTCCAGATACCAGCGCACCGTCTTTTCGATGCCGCTGTCGAAATTCTCCTGCGCGCGCCAGCCCAGTTCATTCTCCAGCCTGGCCGCATCGATCGCGTAGCGGGCGTCATGGCCGGGACGGTCGGTGACATATTCGATCAGCTCCGCACGCGGCGAATCGGTCGGCACCAGCTCGTCCAGTACGGCGCAGATCCGCAGCACCACGTCGATATTCCGGCGCTCGTTGCGACCGCCGACATTATAGGTTTCGCCCGGTTCGCCGCGTTCGATGATGAGGTCCAGCGCGCGGGCATGATCGTCGACATAGAGCCAGTCGCGGACATTCTCTCCCTTGCCATAGACCGGTAGCTTGCGCCTTTCGAGCGCGTTGAGGATGGTCAGCGGGATCAGCTTTTCGGGGAAATGATACGGCCCGTAATTGTTCGAGCAGTTCGACACCACCACCGGCATGCCGTAGGTGCGTTGCCACGCTTTTGCGAGATGATCGGACGCTGCCTTGGACGCTGAATAGGGCGAGCTGGGGTCGTAGGGGGTGGTTTCCTTGAACAGGCCTTCATCGCCCAGCGAGCCATAGACTTCGTCCGTCGAGACGTGGAGGAAGCGGAAGGCGGCCTTCGCATCGCCCTCCAGCCCGTTCCAATGGGCACGCGCGGCCTCCAGCAGGGTGAAGCTGCCCACGATATTGGTCTGGATGAAATCAGCCACGCCGGTGATCGATCGGTCGACATGGCTTTCGGCGGCCAGATGCATGATGCGGTCGGGCCGGAAACCGGCGATCGCTGCGTCCATCGCCGCGCGATCGCAGATATTGGCGTGCAGAAACTGGTGGCTGTTCCTGCCTTCCACTGCCTTCAGCGAAGCTTGGCAGCCGGCATAGGTGAGCGCATCGATGGTCAGAACATCATAGCCCTTTTCCAGCACCAGATAGCGAACAAGGGCCGATCCGATGAAGCCGGCACCACCGGTGACGATTACCCGCATGGGTTATGCACTCCAGCTGAAATGGGCGGGGAGATCGGATAATATAGGTTGTGTGCGATCCTTGGGCGAACGCGTGTGCGGATCGGCGATATCGGGCCTGGGTGTCAGCGTTTCGGAAATCCACTGGCCATAGGTGAGCGAGCCTTGGCAGATATCGACAGCGACGTCGAACAGTGCGCCAACAGTACAGCGCACCAGCTTGCTCTACGCATGTGTTTCGCTCTGGACATGCAGGCCGCGGATGGTGCCGACCCGCGCGCTGCTGGATTCATTGTCCTACACGAAGCTGTAATCGCCAAAATTCTTTGCGAAGAAACCCGCATGGAATGTTTCCGCGAAATGGCCCCGCTCGTCGTCGATAAGACAGGGGTCAGAAGCGCAATGCCTGAGATATACAAATCCTGAATTTTCATAGACTTGCAATACTCCAAATCGAACGATGAACAGGTACTTCCCATCAGGCGCAATGTCGATATTGGCCTGCAAACACCGTTCTGTGGGATGCTGGCACCGTCGCAATGTCGCTGTCGGTATGTGCCGCCTACCCACAAAAAATATGGACTGCCGATTGGCTCGGGAATATCATGGAGTTGCATCGTTTATCAAGCTGGCGGCAGATCTCGTGATCATTAAATTGCTAATTACGCTAAAATGAAAATTCTATTGAAGTGATTTGAAGTTTGTTTCGTAACGATCAATGCAAAATAACAACAGATTGCTGATTCATCACAATAATATTATAAAGTTACATAAGGATATGGTTTTGGGTATTTCAATTATTAGCTTGGGTGCATGGTGCAGGCCAGCGTGGCAAGTTCGCAAGCATTTTTCGAACGATGTCGCATATCCATTTGATTGGAATATCACGTCTTTTTCGGCGCTCATGCACGTCCTACATCCGGCGTTCGATCCCGCGGCTCAATTATGTGTCGAGGATTGCTATGTGAATCCGCTCGGATCGGTCACAGATGGCCGCTCGGGCTGGATCCACCACCATGATCTGCCCGCTTCGGCCGTTGGCGGCTTTCCCGGCAGCGTCGTCATGTCTGACAGAGCCGAAACGCTCGAACTGCTGAAAAATACCAGGGAAAGATCTGCCTATCTGTTTCAACGCATGCGGCAACATTGCCGATCCAACCCGGTCATTTTTCTGCGATGGATTCGTCAGGGGCATCCCGATTGGGAATTCCCTGCCGCATTCGAAGGTGAAACCCCAGGCTTGCTGCATCAGCGCCTGAAGGAATTTTGCCATCATGACGACGTGCGTACCCTGTATGTCGTTAGTTCAGACGTTAAAGGCAAAGAAGAGATACCCTCACGTTTCAATATCACGCCTACATCCTATGGCGCATTTGTGCATCTGTTCGAACAGGTGGAAAATTTCCCGCCGGAAGCATGGACTGGGGATGAACAGAGCTGGTCAAGCATGCTTGGCAAGATCAGTGAAGATTATCTGGGATTGAGCGAAAAAGTCATCACGGCCTGATTTGGCATGGCGATATGAGGATGCGTATATGACGAATGGCAACGATGGTGCAGCATCAGTCTGTTGTTCGGCCTGTTCCCCAGCGGTTCCATCTCTGCCGGGCATGCCGGATAATGCCCATAGGCTGCTATGGTATCGCTGAAGTACCTCCTGCGTAGATGAAAGAATCTGCCGATCCGGGGACGGAGCCAGATCAGACCGACATTTGAACGTTTACATGCCACGTCGCAAACCGGTGCTGCCAGATGCCAATAACCCGGCGCAGCGAGCTTGGCGAGACTCGTCCAAAGCCCTCGGAACGAGGCACATCCCTTGTTCAGGTTAGCCTAAGCGAGCGTCTGAGGCGCGGGAAAATGACATTTTCAGACCATATGTGCCGATTCCGAGGTAATCGCGCGCACCATTCCGATGTGATGGTGCGCAGTTTGAGATGTGGGGAACCTGATCATTGGGTCATTTCTGCGGTCGCATAGCGACCGGAGGAATGGCTGCCGACGAGGAGGGTTGGGATGCACCAAGTGCGCGAGATATTGCATTTGAGCCTGGATGCAGGGCTTTCCGCACGAGTTGTCGGCGAGCGCTCTGGCGTGATTACAACGACAGTTCGGGATACGCTCAGGCGCCTGAGGCTGGCGGGTCTTGAGTGGCCGACTCCCAATGCAGAGCTGGAGGCCAAGCTGTACGGCATTTCCGAGGTAAAACCCGGGCGCCGCAAGCAGCCTGAACCGGACTAGATCGCCGGTGGCGCACGAGCTGAAGCGAAAGCATGTGACGCTCCAGGTCCTGCGGGAAGAGTATATCGCCGTTCAACCTGACGGTTATCGCTGCAGCCGTTGGAGTAATCTATTCCGGAGCTGGGAGAGGCAGCTGTCGCTGGTGATGCGCCAGGGCCATGCCGGGAGCGAGAAGCCTGCGCAACCGCGTCTTCTACAGCCTGGCTGAACTCAACGCCGCTATCGCCGAGTGCCTCGCCGATCCCAGTGAGACGCGAGGTCTTCGCCAGTTTGTTCGCGCCCGAGGTTGTTTGAGGAAATCGACGTGTCCAATCTCAAGCCCCTGCCCGCCGAGCCTGGGGTGCATGCGGGCGGAAGTGATGCCGTGTCGAGCTCAATTACCATATCACCCTCGATCATCACCATTACTCGGTGCTGTATCGCTTCGCCCGCCAAGAGGTCGAGGCCCGCCTCACCGCGCGCACCGTCGAGGCCTTCCTCGGCGGCGAGCGCATCGCGATTCATGTGCGTGGCAGCGGCAATGGCCGGCGTAGGGTGATACCCCAGCATATGCGTTCGAGCCACCGGCGCTATCTGGAATGGAAGCCGGCCAAGATCCCTGAAGAAGCCGCCCGGATCAGGCCGATGCTGTCGCTGCTGGTCGAGCGCATTACTATGGACCCGCCACATCCCGAGCAGGGCTACCGCTTGCCTTGCCTGTCCGATAGGCCACAAAAGCCTGCCACGACAACCGTTCGCTCCTCTACACGCGCCTATTGCGGTGATTGATGACCTGTTGCTGGCCAAAGGGGACGGTCGCATCGCCGCGCGCATGAAGTTGGCGGGGTCGATCTGCGGATCCTGGATGACTGGGGGCTTGAACCGCTCGAGGGAAATGCCCGCCATCACCTGCTTGAAACCCTTGAAGATCGCTACGGCCGCCGTTCACCCCCTGTGACCAGCCAACTTCCTGTGGCCCACTGGTTCGATCTGATCGGAAATCCGACATATGCCGACGCCATCTTGGACCGCCTCATTCACAACGCTCATCGCCTCGAACTCTCAGGCGAACCATGTGCCGGAATCGCCCCGCTCGAGCTGCTTGACCAACTGCAAACAGGAATGACATTATCACCCAACGATCAGATGATCCACCTGCGCGCGATCGTCGGAATTCGCAACTATCCAGACTGAGCGCCGTGTCATACAGTCGAGTACGGCGTTATGTTAAGCCGACGGTTATTGCCTTGCGGCACTCCGTTCATTGGCCAGAAACCATTCATAGGTCTGCTGCACGCCATTGACCAGTTCGATGGACGGCTTCCAGCCCATGGCCGTCAAACGGCTGGAGTCCATCAATTTGCGCATGGTACCATCAGGCTTGTCTGTGTCGAACTCAATCTCTCCGGTAAAACCGGTGACCTGGGCGATCAATCCAGCCAGTTCCCTGATCGTCACATCCTCACCGTAGCCAACATTGATGTGTGACAGCATCGGCTCGGTATTGGCCTGATAGATATCCAGCGGCAAATCCAGCACGAACAAGGATGCTTCCGCCATGTCATCGACATGCAGAAACTCCCGTCGCGGCGTTCCGGTGCCCCATATCACCACCCGTTCCGCCCGGTCCCTGACGGCTTCATGGAAGCGCCGTATCAGTGCCGGCATGACATGCGAATTTTCAGGATGGAAATTGTCCCCAGGGCCGTAGAGATTGGTCGGCATCACGCTGCGATAATCGGTGCCATATTGCCGATTATAGCTTTCGCATAATTTGATCCCGGCGATTTTCGCTATCGCATAAGGCTCGTTCGTGGGTTCCAGCACATCGGTCAGCAGTGCATTTTCGCGCATCGGCTGGGCGACCGCACGCGGATAGATGCAGGAAGACCCCAAGAACAACAGCTTTCTAATGCCTGCCTCGAAAGCCTGATGAATGACATTACATTCAATCATCAGGTTTTCGTAGATGAACGAAGCGGGATATGTGTTATTCGCATATATCCCGCCGACTTTTGCCGCAGCCAGCACGACCGCATCAACCGCTTCATTCGCAAAGAAATGCTGAACATCTGCCTGATTGGACAGGTCCAGTTCCGCATGCGTGCGCGTTACCACATCGACGCCGCGCTCAATGAGCTTGCGACTGATGGCTCCGCCCACCATGCCGCGATGACCTGCGACAAAAATACGCATCTATGAACCTTTAGGATTCGAGGGAGATGGGCACGTTGAATCCGTGCTCCTTCAGGAGCGCATGCCGCTTGGCGACCTTGAGATCCTCCGTAACCATTTCTTCGCACATGGTCTGCACGCTGATTTCGGGAACCCAGCCCAGCTTTTCCTTGGCGTTGGACGGGTCGCCAAGCAGCGTCTCGACCTCTGCCGGACGAAAATAGCGCGGGTCAATACGGACGATCACGTCGCCAACGGAAACCGCAGGGGCATCATCGCCGGTCACGGCCTCGACTATACCGATTTCATCAACGCCTTCGCCTTCGAACCGCAAGCTGATACCCAGATGCTGCGCCGACCAGGTGATGAATTCGCGTACCGAATATTGAACGCCGGTGGCGATTACAAAGTCTTCCGGCTGATCCTGCTGGAGCATCATCCATTGCATCCGGACATAGTCCTTCGCATGGCCCCAGTCGCGCAGGGAATCGATATTGCCCATGTACAGGCAAGGCTCAAGGCCCTGCGCGATATTGCTCAGCCCGCGGGTGATCTTGCGCGTGACAAAGGTCTCGCCGCGGCGCGGGCTTTCATGATTGAACAGCACGCCGTTGCACGCATATATGCCATAGGCTTCACGATAGTTGACCGTGATCCAATAGGCATAGAGCTTTGCCACCGCATAGGGAGAGCGGGGGTAGAAGGGCGTGGTTTCGCGCTGTGGAATTTCCTGCACCAGGCCATAAAGCTCGGACGTCGACGCCTGATAGAAGCGGGTCTTCTTTTCCATGCCAAGAAACCGGATGGCTTCCAAGAGACGCAGGGTGCCAATGGCGTCGACGTCGGCAGTATATTCCGGTGCTTCAAAGCTGACCGCAACATGGCTCTGCGCGCCCAGATTATAGACTTCGTCCGGCTGCACTTCCTGCATGATGCGGGTCAGGTTCGATGTGTCGGACAGATCGCCATAATGCAGCTTCAAATCTGGTGCCGGCGTGTGCGGATCCTGGTAGATATGATCGATACGCTGCGTGTTAAACAGCGACGCACGGCGCTTCAGGCCATGGACCTCATATCCTTTTTCAAGGAGGAGTTCGGCAAGGTATGAACCGTCCTGCCCTGTGACGCCCGTGATAAGTGCTACTTTCTTGGTCTTGCTCATTAGGTGCTCACAGCCCCCTATATTGTCGTTTGGAAAGTTATCTGATGCTAGTTGTCACACCGACAGCAGCAAAAGCCATCTGAGATGCGACTGTGACGAATTTCTGCAAGTCAACAGCGGGCGCATTGGAAACGTAAAGAACATCCTTATCTTCGATCGCAAAAGTTTGCGCAACGAAAAGCGATGTCGGATTGCTCATGTCAATGCGATAAATAACGGGAATTCTACCATCGGGAGTTCGATTTCCATCAGCTACCTGTTCCGGTGGGAGCAATGTAGAATTCTCAAATCGGAAAATGAACACGCCTTTTACATCGGCGCGATTGTCCTGGAGGCCACCTACTCGCGCCAGAGCTTGTGCCAGGGTCAGACCAGTGCCTTCGAAATTGACTTCGGCGCTAGTACCCAAGGCACCAAGCGCCTGAAAACTGTAAGGCTGGAATAGTGCGGTTACAACATCGTTGGCAGCCAAGCGGACATTTTCGCGAGGCTGGCTTACCAGCACGCTCAACGGCTCCCGGACAACTTGATTGCCGCGCGTGACCTGGATGACCATCTTTTCAAGCGGCTGGCGAACTCCTCCGGCTGCGGCCAAGGCATCAAGCACACGCTCCCCCTTGGTGGTCAACGGCACGCGTTTGCTGCTCGTCACATCGCCGATGACAGTCGCGTTTGCGGTCTGATTGTCGGCAATGCGCACGATCGCCTGAGGCTGGTGAGCGCGCCCTTTCAGGCTGGCTACGATCTTGCGTGACACTTGCTGCGGAGTCAGTCCCGCCACCTGCAACGATCCGACGAACGGCACCGTGATGAGCCCGTCAGTATCGACCATCTGCTGCGGGATATCGGATGATCGCGCCGAGGTTGTGGACAGTCGGGTATCCGAGGACGCCGCGCCAAAGAGGGCAGCCGGAGGCGCTTCCCAGATGGAGATATCTATAATATCGCCCGCCCCGATAAACGATCCGACGGGCAAGCCTTCGCCGAAGGTCTCTGCAAAGGAAGGCCGTTTTTTCATCGATGCTAGGTTGCGAGATACCTCTTCGGTAACCTCAACAATCTTCATGCCCGGATACTGGCGTTCTACCGACTTGATCTTGCCGGTCGTCGGTCCAGACGCACCTAGGGTACTGCAGCCTGCCAACAGGATAGGGGTATGCAGAAGCAACAACAAGCCCAGGCCACGCGAAATTCGATTACTTGCCAAACTTGTTCACCTCTAGGAGCCATCCCGTGCGGGCTATATAAGCCAACGATGTCTTAATCCACCTCTTTCATGCAGATCGCGCGCGCCTGCGTTTATGACTTCCTTTTGCAATGGAATCTTCCCATAGTCCGCCAGTCACGATGGAAGCAGCGGCCATCCGCTGCAACTTTTGTGTTGCTGCCTGGAATTTTTGAAGGTGCGCATTTGATAGAAGGCGGAGAAGAATGTGGATCGCCGGACCTTCGTTTTCGGTTTGAGCGCCGGTGGCATCGTTGCGACGGCGGCGGTTGCCAAAACGCTCTCGTCCTCGGCGATTGCCCCTGCATCCGGCTTGTCGTCGATGCAGAATGTGCGGGATCATGGCGCTGTCGGTGACGGAAACGCGGCGGATGATAGGGCATTTCAGGCCGCTGTCGATGCTTTGCCGCGTGAAGGCGGGGAAGTTTTTATCCCGCCAGGCACCTATCTACGTACAGCGCCTACCAACACGCATGGCAGGGCGGTTGCCTTCGTGGGGGCGGGGCGCGGGTCGACATTTTTAAAGATCATGCATCCCGACAATGATGTTTTCGTCCATTCCGCCGTCGAAAGCGCGGATTTTCGGGATTTCACGATTTTCAGCGCCGTTCAGCGTACCGGCGGAGCCTATATCAGGCTCGATCCGGGCGAAGGCAAAATCAATTACTCGTCCGCGATCGAACGAGTGCGGACCTATGGCCATTATATAGGCATCGATATGGTGCGATGTTCGGACGCCCGTGTTAGGGATTGCTCGATGATCGGTAATGCGGAGTCGTTCGCGTGCGTGCTGTTGCGCAATCTCACCAATGCGGATAGCGGCGACAACAGCATCAGCGGTTGCTTCTTCAGCGGAACTGGCGGGGCCGGCATCCGCCAGGAATCTTCCGGCGGCCTGCGCTTGCTCGACAACAAATTCAACGGACTGGCGAACGGCCTGATTCTCTCCCCCCAGGCGCAGAAGCAAAGTACCAGCATATTGATCGTGCAGTCAAATAGCTTTGAAAACGCATCGAAAAACAATATTCTGATAGATCAAGGCGCTGGAAAGACAATTTTTACATATGGAATAATAAGCAATAACGAATTTGCTTATACTCCTAAGGCAATATCCGTAAATTCAGATGGAAAAACTTTCTTTGATTTTATCATAAGTAACAATATTTTCGCAATTCCAAAGAAAGGGATTGGCGTATTTCTTGATGGCGGCAATACTTTTGTAGTTACCAACAATATATTTGACGCCGTTTCAGGTGATGGAATTTCTATAGTAAAAACAGAAAAAGAAGTAAATTCGACGATGCAAAATAATATTCATAGAAATACTATATCCTAGTAATTTCTAGAAGTTTTTATTTATATATATGCTTTCATGATAATTTTAATAGGGTTTTGCAGCTGGGTAAAAATATTATTTTTTCGGTCAATTCTGTTCTTTTTGGGGTGGGCAGTCGCCCGTCAGTTGACAAAATACCAGACGTCGGTCAATTGGTGAGCGTCGCTTATTATACTGGTGCCTTTTGTGAAGAAACCGCTTTTTACAATTATCACGTCCACTTTCAATACTGGTTCAGATATTGAAATTGCGATTTCATCGGTAAGGGACCAGAATAGGGATGATGTCGAATATATTATTGTAGACGGCGCTTCGTCGGACGACACGCTCCATTATGTTGAGCGCAACCGCGATGTTGTTACGCACGTCGTGTCTGAGCCGGATACCGGCATTTATGATGCGCTCAATAAAGGCATCAAGCTGGCTCAGGGGAAATTGATTGGGATCATTGGCTGCGACGACAGTCTTATCCCAGGGGCATTGTCCGTCCTAGCCCGGCAACATGCATTGGAGCCTGCGGATATTTATGCGGGTCAGACCCTGCTCACCAATGCGGAAGGGCGAGGCGTCCTACGCGATGATGAGGATTATGGGGTTGGTGCGCTGATCAGCGGCATACCTTTTGGCCATAATGCGATGTTCGCGACCAAGGACGCTTACGAACGCGTGGGGCTATATGATATCAGCTATCGCATCACGGCCGATGCTAACTGGGTACATAGAGCAATCCGAGCCAATCTAACCTGCTCTAGGATCAATCGCGTCCTTGTCCAATTCTCGTCGACCGGTGTATCGTCCAATGACGGCAGTCGCGTCCTGGAAGAAAGCGGTCGCAGCATCCGGGAAAATTTCCCTTTCCTGTCGCAGCAGCAGGCGTTGGATCTCCTCTATGCCGTGCGCGGCTGGTCCGGTCCGCAATCAATGGTCGACATTCTCGCCGACCACATGGACCCGGCATTGCACGCCAGCGTTCATGCAGCGCTGCGGCACAGGCCCGATGTTTTGCAGATGCTTGACGACACGCTTGAAGGCTGGGGCGCCAAAAATCGTGGAAGCGTGAAGCGACGCGCGCCCGATATCATCCCCGCGTCTCAGGATCCGATCATATCCTTCATCGTTCCCGCCTATAATGTAGCAGGATATATTGGCCGTTGCATCGAAAGCCTGACGGTACATCAGGATGTCCAGGATATTGAAATCGTCATCGTGGATGACGGGTCCAAGGACGAAACCGCTGCTATCGTTCAGTCCTATATGGCACGCGATCAGCGCATCAAATTGATCCAGCAAGAAAATCGTGGTCAGGGCGCAGCGCGTGCGGAAGCGCTCAAGCATGCGACGGGCCGTTACATCTGGTGCATCGATTCGGACGACCGCATTCAGGACAATGTGGTCGAACGATTGATCAATATTCACGAAGTGCATGACGATATCGATGTTGTCGTCCTCAATTTCGCCTATGAGGAAGAGGATGGACGGCTAGAATATTCCGCCCTTGTCCCATCGTGGCTTGGGGGTAAGGTAGTTAACCCTCTGGTAAATGAAGAAACCTTTGCTGCGCTTTCTTCGTGGAACTGTCCGCCCTGGCGCTATCTGATCCGCCGGGATTTCATGGAAGAAAACAATATCACCTTCCATGGTGGCTTCTTCTATGAAGATCATCCATTTGCAATTGACGTCATGTCCGCGGCCAGAAAAGCCTATGTCGACACGTCCATCAGCTATTATTATCTACGCCGGGCCGGTTCAACGGTGCGGTCGCTCGATAGCCGCTGCTTCGATTTCATCGCCATCCGCCGTTTCGTTCTCGATCGCTTGACTCAGCGCGGTCTGTTGCACCGGCTGCCGTCCATGACGTCATCCTACGTCATGCCGATCGATTTCAGCCGTGCACTAGTTCCGGCCCAGATGATGCCCGATTTCCTAGAGGCGGTATGGAAGGATACCAAGCCCGTCGAAATCAACGCTGTCCGGCGCTATGGCAGCCGTGACGAGGTGGCCCTCATCGACGCGGGCGTGCGTGGGGAGATCGGCAGCGCCGATATTCCCCCCATGGAAAGCGCGTATTCGCATGTCGGGCGCAGGCTCGAAATTTCGCGGACACTGATGCTGTCCAATCTCATCGGACTGGGAAGCGTAGAAGGGCCATATCCCGACCACGGTCTGCACGAACGTTTCCACTGGGTGTCCGGGCGCAAGCTGCGCGTGACGGTTTGCACGACCGGGGTAGCCAATCCCTATCTGGTTCTGCGCCTGCGCAATCATCACCCCGGTCAGGTTTTCCTGGTCGAACAGAATGAAAAGGCTCTGGAAGTATTCCCGTGTCGGTCGATGCGCATGGACGATCACCAGGATCTGCAAATCAAGCTGATCAATGAGGACATGGTTTCTGTCGTCATCGAAATGGCACAAAGCGACATGGGGCCGCGCGACCTGAGCGTGATCCTGGAACGAATCGAGGTCATTGGCCTTGAGGATCTGTCGAAGCCCGATTTCGATCTGATGAAATGGGCGCGTCCCGATCAGCTCGTGAAGGGCGAACGTACCCGTCTGGAAGGAATCAATATCGACGTGCGCGTCGATCCGCAGCCACGTCCCTATGTGCGGATTGGCAAGGAGTCTCACGTTGGCGGAACCTTTGTCTTCGAACGGGGTCAGGGTGAAATCACTATCGGCGACCGCAGTTCGATCGGCGGCGGCTGCCTGTTCATCTGCACGCAGGACGCGGGAATCCATATCGGCAGCAATGTCATGCTGTCGTGGGATGTGACCGTCATCGACAGCAATTCCCACTCGCTCAATCCGAATATTCGATCCAACGACGCCTTTGACTGGCTCGCGGGTGTGGAAGTCGGCCGCATGGGCCATTTCAAGGATTGGTCGGATGTCAAATCGGCTCCCATCCACATCAAGGATGGCGCATGGATCGGTTTTGGAAGCGCGATCTTGAAGGGGGTAACTATCGGCAAAGGAGCCATTGTCGGGTCCAAGTCGGTCGTAACCAAGGACGTTCCCGACAATGCGATCGTGGTGGGAAATCCTGCTCGGATCGTGGGCTATACGAACGAACAGAAGGCCCCCCGGCCGTTGAATGGCACCCTGCCCACCACGGCCATGATCAGCTTGGAACTGCAATGAGGGTTCTGATTTTGGGGGCTGCCGGATTTATCGGCAGCCATCTGCAATCGCTTTTGGCCCCGCTATATAATGTATTCACGGCGGATATTGTCGGTGACGCGACCGACCGTCATCATATCATATCGCCTGTCGGTGGCGATTTCGGGCCGTTGATGGAAAAGGTGAAGCCTGACATCTGCGTCAACTGCTGTGGTGCGGCCAATGTTGGCGCTTCCTTTACGCATCCGCATGAAGATTTTCGGCTGAACGCGGCCTTGGTGCATGATTTGCTGGAGGCGATCCGTCAATATTCGCCGGAAACACGGCTGGTCAATCTGTCAAGTGCTGCGATTTATGGAAATCCAACCCATATCCCTGTGGCTGAAACCTCCGTTCCGGCTCCCATATCGCCTTATGGATGGCATAAGCAGATCGCGGAAAATATCTGCCTCGAATATACGCGATGCTTTAATATCGGCACGCTGTCGCTTCGACCATTTTCGGTTTATGGTCCCGGCCTGAAAAAGCAGCTATTCTGGGATATCTATCAGAAATCCAGGTCGTCGCAGAACATCGTCTGCCCAGGGACCGGAAACGAAACCCGTGACTTTGTGCATGTACAGGACATGGCGCAGAGCATTTTGCTGTGCATCCAGAACGCAGCTTTTGACGGTTCAGCCGTGAATGTCGCAAACGGACAAGGCATTACCATCCGGCACGCCATTGAAACGCTCTTGTCGGCGATTGGTTGGACCGGCGATCTACAATTTAACAATCTGGTAAGGGACGGGGATCCGCTCTACTGGACTGCTGACGTCACCCGTTTAAAGGCACTTGGCTACAACCCTGCCTTTCAATTCGAATCCGGAATCAGCGAGCTTTCAACATGGCTTATCAATTTACCGTAGGGATTCAATTCAACCTTGATCCAGGTTGGATGGGGGGAGCCTATTATCTCCAGAACATGCTCAATGCCCTGGGTACGCTGGACGAAGCGCGCCAGCCTCGGGTCGTGGTCGTGACCCATCAGAAGTCCTCCTACGAATTTCTGCAGGAATCCGGTTATCCCAAACTCTCCTACTGCACGCAGGAACAGGTGGCGGCCGACCCCCATCATCGTAACATCGATCTTCTGTTCCCCTTCCCCATGGAAGGCCTTGCGATACCGACTCTGACATGGATTCCTGATTTTCAGGAAAAACACATGCCCTATCTTTTCACGCCCAGCGAAATTGTAGGGCGCAGGAAGGAGCATGAATCATATTTCGCGCGCGAAGGCCTGCTTCTGAGCAGCGAAAGTGCGCTGGGTGACTTCAATCAATTTTATGGCGAATATAAGCTTCCCGTATTCGTCGTGCCTTTTGCATCGTTTCTTTCCGACGATCTTCCCGACCTAGCAGATGTTCGCGGCCGGCATGATCTGCCTGAAAAATATTTCTTCGCCCCCAACCAATTCTGGGTTCACAAGAACCATATCGTGATCCTCGCCGCCTTGCAGGAACTGAAGCAGCGTGGCGTGACCCCTACGGTCTGCTTTTCAGGCAAGGAATTTGATTTTCGCGCACAAGGATATACGCCGTTCCTCCGCCAGAAGATCAGCGAATGGGGGCTGGAAGATCAGGTGAAATTCCTTGGCTTCATGCCGAGAGAAGACCAGATCGTCGCTATGAAGAACGCCCAGGCGATCCTTCAGCCGTCCCGTTTTGAAGGATGGTCGACGGTAATCGAGGATGCCAAAGCGCTAAACAAGTTCATCATTGCATCCAATCTGTCGGTGCATGAAGAACAATTGTCGAAAAATGCGGAATTCTTTGACCCGTCGGATTTCAATGCCTTGGCAAATCTGCTGGAAAAGCATTGGGAATCGTCGCCTGCGGTTGAAGTCGTGGTCTACAAGCGGAACCAGCGTGAATATGGAGAGCGTCTCGCGGGCGTTTTCCGCGCCCTGGTGATGGCGAACCAGACGATGAGCAGCAATGCGCCGCGTGAAATTCGGTCAGAAATCTCACATTCCATCGATGACAAGGACATTCAGGGCTTGAGCGCCCTGACGGAGGAACCCAATCCTGATTTGGGCATGGATGGCAAATCCCGCTGGATGACGGACTCTGAACTGACCGTATCGGCCGATGCGCTCAAACATTCGGCGCCAGTTCTAAAAATTCGGTTCAGAAACGGGATTGCAGCGCAGGAATTGTCAATCAAGGTCGGTGAAAAGACCGTTAGGGACCGCTTCCTGATTGAAGAGGATGACCTTGCTACCCCGCTGGAACTGCTAATCAATCTCGACGAGTATGTGGGATTGGGAGATATCAGGATTCAGGTCTCCAAACTCAAGGAAATCGACTACAGGAACTGCGGCCTGTTGCTCGAACAGATAGATTTTGTCGTATTGTCAAAAGACTAAACATTCGATGCGTTCATGATGTCATGTCCGGCTTTGTTAATTGTCTCCATGTGGGTCTAATGAAATGATCGCGAAGCAATCGGTAATCAACAATCGTCAGGTCAGTATCGACTTATGGTCCGTCCCGGCTGAAAACACCCGCATCATCGATGCTGTGTCGGTCGAGAGCTTTCTTGCCTATATCTATGATATTCTGTTCGGTCGTACGCCTGACGCATCAGGCATAGCGCATTATCGGCAAAGACTTGCCAAGGGAAAGTCGCGACAATCGGTTGTTCGCGACATGATTGCGTCCGAGGAATTTCAGAGTCGATATGGGAAGACCCAGCGCGAACAGCAGGATCTGAAGGATTTCGTCGTACAGACCTATCAGGACACGCTGGGTCGTTGGCCTGATGATGAAGGGCTGCAAACCTATATTCGTATCGGTTCTAAGCGGAACGGCCGCAAAAGGGTTGAGCGGAATATTCTTAATTCTCCTGAAGCACTAATGCTGGGCGGCGGTAAGTTGGCCCGCATTAAGGCGCTGGAAGCTTACGCAAACCAAGCGTGGCTACTCGACCTTCCACTTGTTGGTCGTTTCCTCCAGCGCCGCAACGATCTTCTCGCCCGGATTGAGCGCCTTGAAATGCTCGTGTCCGATTCTACGACGTCAATGGGTATGCCGCAAGGCAATGAAGCCTTCGTACGCGCGATTGCGGCGATAGAAGCGGCGGCCCCCCGGACCATATTGGATTCGATTACTCAGGTATCAGCGGATGGGGTCGAGGCACCTTCGGCTATCGGCGGACTGAAACCGGGGGTTAAGGTCGCCCGTACGGACGTGCTGGACAAGGACGCCTCGAGGCAGGTGCAGCAGCAAGGCTGGGTGTTCCGCGTGGCTGTTCGTGATGCACGGCGACAGCAAGCTATGAAGAACTGAAAATTGCATGCGGGTTGGCATCGTCTCGGTACAAGTTCCCTTCGTAGAGGGGGGAGCTGAAATTCACGCACGCAATTTGCTGCGTGAATTCAAGGCGAGGAAGATCGAAGCCGACCTGATCACCTTTCCGTTCAAATGGTATCCCCCTCAATCAATAGTTGATAGCATCGCCATGTCGCGGATGCTGGACCTGACGGAATCAGCTGGCGTTACCATAGACAGGATTGTCGGGTTGAAATTTCCGGCCTATTTGGTGCCGCATCCAAACAAGATATTATGGATATTGCATCAGCATAGGTCGGCCTATGATCTTTGGGACGATCAAGCCTTCGGCGATCTCATCAATTTTCCTGATGGCCGGTCGGTGCGCGACGTCATCCGTTATGCGGACGAAAAATTCATCCCGGAAGCGCAGGCCATATATACCAATTCGGCAAATGTATCTGCCCGATTGTTGAAAAACAACAATATCCAGTCGACGCCGCTTTATCATCCGCCCAATAATGCTGAAGGTTTCCTGCCAGGGGAAGCGCAGGACTATTTCTTCTTTCCCAGCCGGGTGAATGTCCTGAAAAGGCAGAAACTGGCAATAGAAGCGCTGGCTCAATGCGTGGAACCGGTGAAGCTAATATTCGCCGGTTCAGCAGAATCACCTGCTTATTATCAGGAACTTCAAGATCTCGCTTGTAGGCTAGGTGTCGACGACCGCATCGTCTGGAAGGGATATATAAGCGAAGCAGACAAGATCGCTCTCTACGCCGAATGTCTGGCTGTGCTGTATCCACCGTTCGATGAGGATTATGGCTATGTCACATTGGAAGCAATGCTGGCGCGCAAGCCCGTCATCACAACGATGGACGCAGGCGGGCCGTTGGAATTCATAGCGAATGGGGAAACCGGATTGGTCGTGGACAGCGACGCCCGCGCTTTGGCGGGCGCGATGGACCTGCTCTGGACGGACCGCATCAAGGCCAGAAATATGGGGGAAGCTGGCTTTGAGAACTATCAGTCCAAACGGATTTCCTGGGACAACGTTATCGACGTGTTGATATCATGATGAAACTGCTCTGGTTTTCGCCGCTTCCACCTTCAGAAACGGACGTGGCGAACTTCAGTGTCAGGCTGGCACCTTATCTCCGCAACCTGGCCCATGTGACCTTTGTCCATGCAGGCCTGGCCGATGCCAACTTTCCTTCGGTGTCCATATCCTCACTGACGCCGCGCATCATGAACCAAACGGATCTGTGCATTTATCAAATCGGCAATAATCATGACTTCCACGGTCGCATATTGGAAGTCGCGCAACGCCATCCCGGACTTGTCATCCTGCATGACAGGTCCATTCACGAATGTGTGCTGCGCCATCTGGCCCATATGCAGATCCGCACGGGCACGTCGCAGCTGACCAGCTATCGTAATATCATGGCGCGATGGCATGGCGTGGACGGGTTGGCGGCGCTTGGTGCGATGCAGGGACAGCAGGGTGACACCCGTCAACTGGCAGAGCGCTTTCCATTGTTTGAAGTGGCCCTCGATCAGGCACTTGGCGTAGTCTGCCACAACCGTCAGGTCATCGCCGAAATCAACCAGCGTTTTCCAAATCTGCCTAGCCTTTGCTTACCTTTGCCCTATGCAGCGCTATCCGGTCGTCCCGCCAGACCGCGCCGCGACGACGGCGAACCTGTTACGCTGGTCATGTTCGGCTTCATGGGACCCAACCGGCGGTTGATCGAATTTATCGAAGCATGGAGTCAGTCCAGCCATCGTGATCGCTTCCGACTGCATCTGGCGGGCAGAATCGCAAACCTAGCGCAGATAAAGGCCAGATTATTGGATCTCGGTCTGGCTGGCTTTGTTGAAAATCATGGGTTCGTCACGGACGCTGCGCTGGATGACATGATTCGTAGTGCCGATCTGGCCATCAACCTGCGTAACCCGACCATGGGCGAAGCATCTGGCAGCCAATTGCGTATTTGGGCCAATGGCTGCCCCAGCGTGGTGTCCAATACCGGATGGTATTCGGAACTTCCCGATAATGCGGTTCTGAAGGTCCGTAGTCATCGGGAGCATGAAGATCTTATCGCATTGCTGGACAATGTGGCGACGGGGCGAATTAGCCTGGACCACTTGTCGACCAATGGATTTTCCCAACTGACAGATCATGATCCGGATAAATATTGTCGCGATTTTCTGGCATGGCTTGACCGGGAAACGCCGCGTTTTCGTCGATATTGGTTCAACAAATCCGTCGTCGGGCGGCTGGCTCAGTCCTACGCTAGCACGACGCCATTATGGTTCACGCCGACGATGCCAAAAAATCTGTTGTCATGAAAGTCTGCCTGAAAAATCGCAATTTCGGTCTTGCTACTCAAAAAACGCATCTTCAAACAGACTTTGATGGCCATTTGAATTCGCCCTTAGTAATTTGCAATAGCAGCCCCCTGTGATGCTGATGCACGTGGGAATGCCCAAAGCGACGAAATTCTTTATCTAGAGCGGTTTTCGATCATTCTGGTTCGCACCCGCATGATGTGAAGCAGTTGGCGCATTCGTAGGGCTGGAAGATATCGACGAGTTTGCCGATCAAGCTCCACAGGCCAGTGACGGTACGCTCGCCGGCTTTACGGAGCATGGCCTTGAGGCGGGCGCTTTCTCGATCGGATTGAAGTCGGGGCTGTAGGGCGGGAGAAAGGTAACCGTCTGAACCGCCCCGGGATTGCCGGAGGCCCTAACTCCTGAGAGGAAGGGTCTACGA
>NZ_JBMDJF010000012.1:0-90632 GCF_057809055.1 Sphingobium sp. FG58
AAACGCCGCAAAGCCTGACAGGCCGCGTCAACGCCACCTTCCGTCGGCACTTACGTAAGTCGCTACTGAGCGACAGGACGGCCTTCGCGCCAAGCGCGGCCGCAAATTTCGCACCCTGCGTGAGCGCAGCGTTGAGCCCCGGGACGCCGACCTCAGCAAGCGCGACAGCGCCTGCGGCGCGAGCCTTATCAAGCAGGTCTGGCGATCGGCTCACAACGATACACCTCAGCGACGAAACGTTGCCGATGACGGATAGCACATGATCAAACATGCGATGGTTCAACGCCACTCGCTGCACTGGCGACAGGATCGATGCAAGGCGGCTTTTGCCTGTTTCGGGCAGCTGTGCCGCAAGAATGGCGTAGGTCGTCACCTAACTTACCGAGACCGTGAGGCCCCGCGCGAAGGCGAGGGTTTCGGTGGCGAGTCGAGTCTGATCGGCATCGTTTTTCATCAACGTATTCGTCGCAAAAATTGACGGCCGATCTGCCAGCATGTCACCGCGATCGCCGCGATCAATTACCAGACCATCCAACAGGCCGTCATAGGCAGCCACTATCCCGGCTGCATTCGTCGCCAGCCCAAGTTCGGTGAAGATCTTGGCCGCGGGACCCTTGACCGCTTGACCCCCGATGAAAGGTGATACTGCGACTAACGGCACGCGGCGGCGGTTGAGGCGATCGTCGATGCCCCGCAACGCCAAGATCGGGCGGATGCTCAATATCGGGTTGGATGGGCAGAGAATGATCGCTTCGAGTTGGGGATCGTCGAGCGCATCGGAAAACGCCCGGCTCGGCCGTGCCGCCTCGACGCCTTCGAAGTGAATCGAGCGAAAGCGGGGCTCAGCACGGCGTCGAACGAAATAATCCTGAAAGGGGAGAGCGCCTTCGTCGGTATCGACAATCGATCGAACAGGCTCATCGCTCATCGGAGCGATTCTTTGTGTGACGCCAAGCCTTCCTGCAAGACGAGTAGTGACGTCTGACAGACTTGCCTCGCGCAGCATGACAGTGCGCGAAACATGCGTTGCGAGATCTCGGTCACCAAGGTTGAACCATGTTTCTCCTCCGAGCCCGCCGAGGGCCTCCATAAAGGCCCAGCTTTCGCCGGCTAGCCCCCAGCCTTGTGAGATGTTGTTGATCCCTGCCATGGTGTACATAACGGTGTCGAGATCGGGACAGATTGTTAGGCCCAGATGCTCGAAATCGTCGCCGGTATTGACGATCACGGTCAAATCTTCTGGCGAGAGCACTGCCGCTAGCCCCCGCGCGAGCTTGGCACCGCCGACACCGCCCGCGAGCGCGAGGATCATGGAAACAGGTCCATTTCACGAGATCGGATCAAATCTGCGGCGCGCCCGTCGACGCGATCGCCGCGTACACCGCGGATGAGAACGACGGGGCGACGTTCGTCGGCTTGCCCCATGACAAGAGAGGCTGTCGCTGCAATCTCATCGGCGAGGGCGAGTTCACTTGATTCAAGGAGGCGTCCGTGAAGGTCAGCGCGCCCGCGCAGATCAAGGACCCCAGCAATACCGCTAACTCCGATGGCAGTACCAGTCGTGCCGTTGCGCCAAGCCCGGCCAAGGCTATCGATAATCAGGACAGCAACGTCGACGCCCGTCCGCGTGAGAAGGTTCGCACGAATGCGGCGGCAACTTTCGTCGGGATCGATCGGTAAAAGAAGCGCCTTGCGGCGCCCGCCATGATCGATGTTCGATTGATCGATGCCGGCGTTAGCCAAAACCAGGCCCAAGCGGTGGCGAACAATGATGACGCCGGGCCGGATGCGCATCACCTCACTGGCTTCCGCCAAGATCAGTTCGACCAGTCGCGGATCCTTTTGAGCCTCGGCGGCCAGCGTCTTGGCGCGGTCCGTCGGCATCACGCCGTCGAGATCGACAATCCGTCCCTCTGCTTTTGAAACAATCTTCTGCGCGAGAACTACGATATCGCCTTGATCGAGCCGCGTGGCATTCGCATCAAGGGAGGCCGCGATCACCTCAGCAAGATCGTCGCCGGGCTTGATCAAAGGTACCGCGCCCAGCGCGAGCGCTGACAGGCTGGCGCCCATATCAGTCATTACCAGTCCCCATTGGAGCAATCGAACCAAATTTTCTTAAGCCCGGATACTTAACATAGCTCTTGTGACGCACAAATACATCTAAACCCGCCCCGTCACCGGAATGTTTGCACCCGTGATTGCCGACGCCTGCCTGGACAGCAGGAATGCGATCACTTGCGCAAGTTCGACCGGGACTACCCATCTGTCCGCATCGGCCTCTCCCATGTCCGCACGGTTCGCCGGCGTATCAATGATCGAAGGCAGTACCGCATTGACCCGTACTCCTTGGTCCTTCAGTTCCTCTGCGAGCGCTTCCGTAAGGCGCGCAACACCGGATTTGCTCGCTGTATAGGGGCCCATGCCAAGTCCGGCCTTGAGCGTCGCCGCCGCGCCCACATTGACGATGGCGCCTCTGGTCGCGGTGAGCGACGGGAGTAACGAACGGCTCATATGAAGTGCCGTCATTACATTGATCTTGTGCAGGAACTCCCAACTGTCGGGGCTGCCATCCGCGATGGTTTCCCAACGAAAACCACCCGCAATGTTGACGAGACCGTCGATTGGTCCATTCGCAAGGACTTTAAGGGCGGCGCCTTCTGCTCCCTCCGCAGTGGTCAGGTCTGTCAACCCGATGAAATTTCCCTGAAAGCCTTCGGCTTGGCTGGTGACATCAATTCCAGTCACCTCGTGACCTTTTTCGATCAGAACGCGTGCGACGGCCTTGCCCAGCACGCCAGCAACTCCAGTGACAACGGTATGACTCATGTAAACTCTCCTAAAATTATCTTTCGGCCGCACCGCGACACTCAGATCCAAGGTCCAGGCAACGCGAAGGGACGGCAGGTGTCTCTAAACAAGTAATTTTTAGCGCGACGCCAGTTCCGCCTGATGCCATGCCAGCGCGAAAAGCTCGGGCAACACCGCGACACGCTCCGTCGCCTGCGCGCTTGCCGCAGTCCCACGCAAGACCCGGCCTTTTATGCCGTGGAAGATCGCTCCCAGCCTGAAGAAGTTGAAAGCCATGTAGAAGCCGTAGTTGGGCATGGCTTCGCGCCCGGTTCGCGCGCAATAGGCCGCGACATAATCTTGCTCGGTGGGAATGCCCAGGGCAGCGATGTCGGACCCGCCAAGGCCTGCCACGATGTAGGGCGGCATCCGGTACATCATGGCGTTGTAGGCAAAGTCCGCGCCGGGATGCCCCAGTGTAGATAATTCCCAGTCCAGCACGGCCAGAACCTTCGGCTCTGTTGGATGGAAGATCATATTGTCGATCCGAAAGTCACCGTGGATTACGCTGGTCTCGTTGTCATCGACCGGCATGTTCTTCCGAAGCCAGGCGATGAGCCGGTCCATGTTCGGATCGCGCCCGGCGTCTGCGTCTTCCTCATATTGCTTCGACCAGCGGCCGATCTGACGATCGAAATAGTTCCCGGCACGGCCATAATCACCAAGACCAACGGCATCATAATCGACCCGATGCAATTGTGCCATGGCATCGTTCATCGCATCGAAGATCGCCGCCCGTTCAGCCTCGCCCACGCCGGGAACTGTCGCATCCCAGAAAATGCGGCCTTCCACCATGTCCATGACATAGAACCATGTGCCGATGATGCTGTCGTCGGTGCAGATGGCGTGGACGTGCGCGACGGGGTAGGCGGCCTTGGCCAGGCCGATCAGAACTTTCGCCTCGCGCTCCACCGCATGGGCGCCCTTGAGCAATTGTCCAGGCGGCTTGCGACGCAGCACATAGCTATGGTTCGGGGTCAGCAACTTATAGGTTGGGTTGGACTGGCCGCCCCGAAACTGCTCGACCTGCATCGGTCCGGTAAAGCCCGGCACGTTTGCCGCCATCCAGCGTGCGAGCGCCGCCTCGTCGAAGGCATAGCCCTCCCGTACGGCGGTCGTGCCGAGATTGTCGTTACTGCCACTCATACGCCCTGCGCCTTGAGGAAGTCGCGTTTGATCTTCTTGGCGAGCGACCATTTATGGACTTCGGTCGGACCGTCATAAATGCGGAAAGCACGAATCTCGCGGAATACCTGCTCTACGATCGTATCGCCCGATACGCCCGTGCCGCCCATCACCTGCACGCAGCGGTCGGCGACACGCATCAGCGCCTCGGACACGGCGACCTTCGCCATCGAACTTTCCGCCGTGCCGAGCGAACCGCCGTCCAGCACGTCGGCGCACCAGTCGATCATCAGTTCCGCCTGTTGCAAGTCGATCAGATTTTCCGCCAGCATGAAGCCGACGCCTTCATGATCCACCAGCAACTTCCCGAAAGCCTCCCGTTTGCAGGCATAGGCGGTTGCAATTTCCTGCGCCCGTGTCGCCGCACCATGCCAGCGCATGCAATGCGAGAGGCGCGCGGGGCTGAGGCGAACCTGCGCATATTTGAATCCCTCGCCGCTGGCGCCGAGCATCTGATCTGCGGGCACACGCAAATTGTCGATGGTGACGACAGCGTGGCCGCCCGGCATGGAACTGTCGATCGTGTCGAGCAGCCGTTCGATGCGGATCGCGGGGTCAGGCAGGTCAACCAGAAACAGGCAGGCGCCTTCCTGCGCCTTGGCCATGATGATGCCGACTTTCGCGCCTTGCGCGCCGGTAATGAACGCCTTGCGACCGTTGATGACCCAATGATTGCCATCGGGATGGCACAGGGTCTGCATCATAGACGGATCGGCCCCTGCGCCGCCTTCGGCCGCCGGTTCGGTCATGAAAAAGGCCGATCGGGCCTCCCCCGATACCAGTGGCGCGAGGAAATGGACCTTCTGTTCCGGCGTTCCGACCTTGCCCAGCAGGTACATATTGCCCTCGTCGGGCGCCATCGTGTTGACCGCAACCGGCCCAAGCGGGGAAAGTCCCGACCGCTTCAGAATGATAGCCGTCTCGCGCTGGGTGAGATGGGAGCCGTCGTCAAGAATGTGCGGGGTCATGACGCCGGCCGCCCGTGCCTTGGCCCGCAGTTCCGCGACCAGATCCTCCGGCGGTCCATGCCCATGGCTTTCGATACGCGCGTCCTTTTCATAAGGAACCACGATGTCGCGGACGAAGGCCTCTACGCGATCCGCTATGGCGAGGGCGCGATCAGTCATCTCATTGTTCCTTGTTTTTCAAAGCGTGCTGACCAGATGGCCGCCGTCCACCTCAATCACCGATCCGGTCATGTAAGCGGAGAGATCGGATGCGAGCAGCAGCAGCGGCCCTTCCAGATCGTCAAGTTGCCCCAGGCGGCGCTGCGGGATGCGTTTGATCATCGCCTTGCCGGCGTCACTGCGCCAGAAATCGTCGTTGAGTTCTGTCGCCAGATAACCAGGCGCGAGCGCGTTCACCCGAATATTGTAGCGCGCCAGTTCGAGCGCCAGTGCCTTGGTCATCTGGATCGCACCTGACTTGGACACGGCATAGGGCAGGACTCCGCCTGCCTGGCGCAGACCCAGAATCGACGCGATGTTGATGATGGACCCGCCTGTGCCGCGTTCCCGCATCGCCCTGCCGACCGCCTGCGACATAAGGAACATGCCCTTGAGATTGGTGTCGATGACGGCGTCCCAGTCGTCCTCCGATTGATTGAGGGCAGCGCCGTCCCGCACCAGTCCGGCATTGTTAACGAGAATGTCCACCCGCTCCAGCAACGGCGCGATTGCGGCGATGGAGTCAGCGCGCGTGACGTCGAGGCTTACGGTTTCACAAACGCCTCCCAGCGCAATGATCTCAGCTGCCACGCTTGCAAGTGAGCCCTGCCGACGTGCACCGATGATGACGGAGGCTCCCGCCGCCGCCAGTATCTTTGCGAAGTAGGCACCAAGGCCCCCAGATGCGCCCGTGACGAAGGCGACCTTGCCCTCCAGTCGCCAGCGTTGCACAATATTGTCCATCTCCAGGTTCCGCCTTTTATGCAGGATAGAAGGGTTGATAGCGCGACGATCCTTTTTTCAGCGAATCCGCAACCGCGAACAACGGGCCAAAGTGATCGCGATTCCGTTCGAGTCCGTCGATGATGCTTTCGATCCCAGCCTGTGTCGCCCACCAGAGCGGGCCACCCGTCCAGCGCGGCCAGCCGAAGCCCAGCATCCACACCGTATCGATGTCGGATGCGCGCTGAGCGATGCCTTCCTCCAGAATGAGCGCCGCCTCGTTGATCATGATATAGACGGTGCGGACCATTATCTCATCGTCCGATATAGCCCGCGGCACAATGCCGGTGTCGGCCCGGAACCGCTCCACGATCGCGTCCACGTCCGGCGATGATACGGGTCTGCGCCGTTCGTCATAGTCATAATATCCGCCGCCGCTTTTTTGCCCCAGCCGTCCCTTGGCACATAGCGCATCGTTCAGACTGTCGATCCGTGTCGGGTCGCGATGCCAACCGATGTCCACCCCAGCCAGATCGATCATCTGCAAAGGACCGATTGGCAGGCCAAGGCGCGTGCTGACCGCATCGATCTGCGCGATGGTAGCGCCTTCGAGCAGCAACTGTTTCGCCTGGTCGAGCCTGGGTAGCAACATGCGGTTGCCGATGAATCCGTAGCATACGCCGGAGAGGACAGGGGCCTTGCCGATCCGTTTGGCCAGATCCATGCAGGTCGCCAGCACGTCCTGGCCCGTCCGCGCGCCCTGGATGACTTCGACCAGCCTCATGATGTTGGCCGGGGAGAAGAAATGCAGGCCAACCACATCTTCGGGCCGCTTCGTGACGCCGGCCATCTCGTTGATGTCGAGGAAGGACGTGTTGGACGCAAGGATCGCGCCCGGCTTTGCGATCCGGTCGAGCGTGCCGAAAATCTCTTTCTTGATGGCCATGTCCTCAAACACGGCCTCGATGATCAGGTCGCTGCGGCTAAGCTCATCGAACGCTACCATCGGCGCGAGCAGGCCATTGGCCCGTTGCTCCTGATCTGCCGTCATCTTGCCCTTCGTAACGCTGGCGGCAAAAGTCCTGGCGATCGTATCGACACCGCGTTGCAGCGCGTCGGCTTCCTTTTCGACAAGCGTGACGGGCAATCCCGCGAGCAGGAAGTTCATGGCGATGCCGGTGCCCATGGTGCCCGCACCGATCACGCCGACCTGCGCGATGGGGCGCTTGGGCGTGTCCCTGGGCAGGTCCGCGATCGTGGCCGCGCGGCGTTCGGCGAAGAACGCATGTTGCAATGCACGGGCCTGGTCACTCTTGACGAGTTGCTCGAAGAGCGACTTTTCGAGGGCAAGGCCCTGTGCAAAGGGCTGCCGGGCCGCGGCCTTGACCGCTTCGATGCAGGCCTTGTGCGCCTCCAGCCCGCCAAATTTCCTGGCGTTCGCGGCAATGTGCACATCGACATCGTCGGCCGTGGCCGTCACGGAAAGATCGCGGGTCCGGCGCGGAGCGACGAGCGTTCGTGCATAGTCCAGCGCGGCTGCGGCAATGTCCGCATCATCGATCAGCCGGTCGATCAGGCCCAGCGCCTCTGCCTCCAGCGCGGTAATCGCCGCGCCGGTCGCGATCATGTCAACGGCCGCAACGGCACCGATAAGCCTAGGCAGCCGCTGAGTTCCGCCAGCGCCGGGCAGCAAACCCAGCGTGACTTCGGGCAAGGCGAGCCGCGTGCTGCGCGCGGCGATGCGGAAGTGACATCCCATCGCCACCTCCAGCCCGCCGCCCAGACATTGGCCGTGCAGCGCGGCAACCACCGGCTTGCTGCAATCTTCGATACGATCGACCAATGTCGAGAGGCCCGGTTCCTCCTCCGGCCGATCAAATTCGCTAATATCGGCACCCGCCGAAAACAGCTTTCCCCCGCCACGGATCAGGACGACGCGCACCAGCGCATCCTTTTCGGCCTGATCGATCGCCTCGAAAAGTGCGCGGCGCACGGATGCGCCGAGCGCATTCACCGGCGGGTTTTCGATAACGATTTCGAGGATATCCCCGATACGGCTATGGCTGAGCATCATGCTTCTCATTCTTTTTGGCTTGGACTGTCGGAGGAGGCGGAAGGCGTTGACCTGCTGTGAGACCCTTTAGAGCACTTCAAACAGTCCGGCTGCGCCCATGCCGCCACCGATGCACATCGTCACCACGACATGCCTTGCGCCACGCCGCTTTCCCTCGATCAGCGCATGGCCCACCATTCGCGCGCCGCTCATGCCATAGGGATGGCCGATCGAGATCGCACCACCATTGACGTTCAGCAGTTCATCGGGAATGCCCAGCGTATCGCGGCAATAAAGAAGCTGCACCGCGAACGCTTCATTCAGTTCCCACAGGCCGATGTCATCGATCGAGAGGCCGAAGCGCTCCAGCAGTTTTGGCACGGCAAATACGGGGCCAATGCCCATTTCGTCGGGCCGTGTGCCAGCGACCGCCATGCCGACATAGCGACCCAGCGGTGCCAGTCCACGGCGTTCGGCCAGCTTTTCTTCCATGAGTACGCACGCCGATGAACCGTCGGAGAGCTGGCTGGCATTGCCCGCGGTCACGATTCCGTCTGCGATGACCGGTTTTAGAGATTGGAGCGTGTCGAGCGTCGTCTCCGGGCGATTGCCCTCGTCCTTGCTCAGCGTGACCTGGACCTCGGAAACCGCCTTGGTCGCCTTGTCGACCTGCTGCATGGTCGCCGTCACGGCTATGATTTCGTCGTCGAACTTGCCGGCGGCCTGCGCCGCGGCGGTGCGTTGCTGGGATTGAAGTGCATAATCGTCGCAGGCATCGCGGCTGACGCCATAACGGGCGCCAACCACTTCGGCCGTCTGGAGCATCGGCATATAGACGTCGGGATGGCGCGCTTGCAGGGCCGGGTCCACCGCCGCCCGCATTTCCGGTGTCTGGATCAGGCTGATCGACTCCAGCCCTCCACCGATCGTCACGTCCATCCTGTCTGTCACGATCTGCTTGGCCGCTGTGGCGATCGCCATCAGGCCGGATGCGCATTGCCGGTCCAGCGATACGCCCGACACGCCATCGGGCAATCCGGCGGCAAGCAGCGCCATTCGGGCGACGTTGAAAGCGGCGTGGCCCTGTTGCAGCGCGCAGCCCATAACGACATCATCCACTTGGCCGGGATCGATACCCGCACGCTCGACGGCGGCCCTGATCGCGTGCGATCCGAGGGTCGGCACGGGCAGGGCGTTGAAAGCACCGCGATAGGCGCGGCCGATGGGGGTGCGGGCGGTGGAAACGATAACGGCGGAACGCATGGGCGGAACTCCAATGGGAATGCGGTGAACAGGCTGCCTTGTCAGGCCAGCAGGCCATTGTCGGGGACATCATAGAATAGTGCCGCGCCAGCTTGTGCGTCGGCGCGCAATCCCAGTGCTTCGGGCACGACGCAGCTGAGATAAAAGCGTGCCGCAGCCCGCTTGCCGGCGGCAAAATCAGGCGTTGTCGTGGCGTCCGTAACCAGCTGGTCCTGACGCGCCATCAACCATCCGCCGGTCAGAACCGCGACCATCGTCATGAACGGATAGCTACCCGCCAGCCGATCGTTGATCGGCGCTGCGATCATCCACTGTGCGACCTGTTCGACAGCGTCTGCCAGTGCGGCGATGGTGGGGACATCGGCAGCATCGCGCCGGACATCGGCCAGCAGGCTCGCCAGCCCAGCGCCCCCGTCACCCACAAGCTTTCGCCCGACTAGATCGGCGGCCTGGATGCCGTTGGTTCCTTCGTAGATTGGCATGATGCGGGCGTCGCGATAATGTTGCGCCGCGCCTGTTTCCTCAATGAAACCCATGCCGCCATGGACCTGGACGCCCAGTGCTGCCACTTCGCAGCCTATGTCAGAACCATAGGATTTGACGAGCGGGGTCATCAGGTCGGCACGAACTTGGGCCTGTGCATCGCCAAGATGTGCACGGTCGAGTTGGCCTGAAGCATAATAGAGCATTGCGCGCGCCGCCTGGGTCAGGGCGTTCATCCGCAACACCATACGTCGCACATCGGGATGACCGATGATCGCCACCGGCTCCATCCCTGAACTGCGGTCCGCACGAGGCGACTGGATGCGATCGCGGGCGTAGGCGACGGCGAGCTGGCGCGCACGTTCGGCGACCTGTATGCCCTGATTGCCGACGTTGATCCGGGCGTTGTTCATCATCGTGAACATCGCGCGAAGCCCGCCATTTTCCCCACCCAGCAGTTCGCCGAGGCAATCGTCATGGTCGCCATAGGTCATGACGCAGGTGGGCGAGGCGTGGAGGCCCAGCTTATGTTCGATCGAGGCACAATGCACATCATTGGCGCCGACTGGGTTACCGTCTGCATCCAGCCGCTGGCGCGGCACGATGAACAGGGAAATGCCCTTCGATCCGGGAGGGGCGTCAGGAAGCCGGGCGAGCACGAGATGGACGATGTTTTCGACCAGATCGTGCTCGCCGAACGAAATGAAGATTTTCTGGCCCCGGATCCGATACAGGCCGTTCCTGTCCGGTTCCGCCACTGTCCGCAACGCGCCAAGGTCCGACCCTGCCTGCGGTTCGGTGAGGTTCATCGTGCCAGACCATTGGCCTGTTATGAGTTTCGGGAGCCAGCGCGCTTTCTGCTCGGCCGAACCATGCGCCTCGATCGCCTCGATCGCCCCTGCCGTCAGGGTCGGACAGGCGGCGAAGCCCAGATTGGCGGCGCTGAGATTTTCGAGCACCAATGTGGCGAGGCTGAACGGCAGCCCCTGACCGCCGAAGTCCGACGGCGCCGCGATCGTACCCCAACCGCTTTCCACGAAACTGGCATAAGCTTCACGGAACCCGGTCGGCATCGTGACCCTGCCATCTGCCCATCGTGGCCCGGGATCGTCCCCGATCCGGAGCAGAGGGGCGAACTCGCCCTCCGCAAAGGCGGCGCTGCCATGGATGACGGCCTCGATCACGTCGTCGTCAAGGGCGCCGAAAGGCTCGCGCCCGATCAAATCGTGCACCCCCGCTATATGCCGCAGGAGGAAGCGCTGTTCGGCGACCGGACAGGCGAAAGTCATGACTGTCTGCTCCTGTAAGCGCTATTTGCGCGTGCCGAGCAGGCCGCGCGCGATCACCCACTTATGGACTTCGGTAGGTCCGTCATAAACGCGCATGGTCCGCAGCTTTGCCTGCATCAGTTGCAGCGGCACTTCCTTCGTCATGCCCATGCCGCCGAAGGCCTGCATGGCCTGATCCACCACGGTGTAGGCCATTTCCGTGGCATACCATTTGATCATGCTGATTTCGGACCGGACGTCGTGGCCATTGTCGAGCTTCCAGGCGCAATCATAAGCCATCAGCCGCGCGGCGTGGATCTTGGTTGCGGCTTCGGCCACCCAGAACTGTATAGCCTGCCGTTCCGACAACGGTGCGCCGAACGTTTCCCGTTGCGGCGCATAGCCTACCAGCATGTCGAGCGCGCGCTGCGCCATACCAATCGACCAGGCCGCCATTTGGATGCGCCGCGTGGCGAGCCGGGTTTGCATGGGGGCAAAGCCCTGTCCCTCGACGCCCAACAGCTTCCAGCCCTCGACGCGGCAGTCATCCAAAGCGATTTCATAGGTGGACTGGCCACCCAGCATCGGGATGCGGCGCAGGATGTTGAAGCCGGGTGTGTGTCGGTCGACCAGAAACGCGCTCATGCCGCCGCGCGCTCCCTTTTCAGGGTCCGTCACTGCCATCACGATCGTGAAGTCGGCCTCGTCGGCATAGGTAATCCAGATCTTGCGACCGTTGAGGATCCAGTCGTCGCCGTCGCGCACGGCGCGCGTCTTCATCATTGCGGGGTCCGACCCGGCGCCAGGCTCGGAAATGCCGATGGCCGATCTCGTCTTTCCGGCGGCGAGCGGAGCCAGATAGGCCTCTCGCTGACGATCATCGACCGTGGCGATGAGCATACGCAGATTGGGCGAATCCGGCGGCAGTACATAGGGCGTCACGGTGTAGCCGATCGCTTCCTCGACCCCCACCATGGCGACCATGGGCAGATCGGCACCGCCGACGTCCAGCGGCGCATCCAGGCCGAACAGCCCCAACTCGTTCGCCTTGGCGTCGAGAAAAGCCTGCTCCTCCTTGGTGACGTACATTTCCTTGCCGGCGGCTTCCCGCTCCATCACGGCGGACTCAAGGGGTATCATGAAGTCGCGGGCGAACTTCGTGACAAGCTCCTTGATCATCTGATGTTCTTCGCTCAGCTCGAAATGCACAGCCCATCCCTTCCCGCGTTTTGTTTGAACTCCAGCTAAGGCCTGTGCGGCGATTCGTGGCGTGGAGCTTTCCCGCCAAACAGCAATATATTTGAAGTTCGTCAAGTTAATGCTTGACAATTTTGGCCAGAATTACGCTTATTCCTGCCCGTAGGGGCACGCCCGGCAACAAAAAACAGCGTGTATCGGGTGTCAACACAGCCCATGAGCAGGAGAGAATGTGCCAAGCAAGGATCGCCGATGTTGCCGGACGCCGCGTCGCGTATCGAGCCCGGCAAGACTTTCATCAAGATTTTCACGCGCGACAGTTCGCAGCGGCCCATTGGATGCGGCGGCTGATCACAGTCGCGGCTTTGTCCGTCCAACATACGCGACGCGTGCGGACGCCGCCCATTTGTCCGCGGATTTTGGAAAGGATTGATCGTGAGCAGCAGCAATCTGGACAAGACGGTGCACACCTTCTGCCGGGTATGCGAACCGATGTGCGCTTTGGTTGCCACCGTAAAGGACGGTCGCTTGACGTCCGTGATAGGCGACAAGAACAGTCCTTATTCGCACGGCCATTTCTGCAAGAAAGCCACGGGTGCCGTGGAGGTCATGTATGATGAGGATCGCGTTACGCAGCCGCTAAAGCGTATCGGTGGACCAGGCGAATTCGCGCCGGTTTCCTGGTCGGAGGCGATGTCGGATATCGCCGACGGGCTTAAGAAGATCAGGCATCGGCACGGAGCCAGCGCCTTTGCGACGTTCCTGGGCCAGCCGCCGACGAACAGTTTCGCCACGGCGGTCTGGTTTTCAGCTTTCAAGCGGGTTTTCGGGACGCGCTGGAATTATAGCGTCAATGCCGAGGATGCGGCGTCCCTTCTGATGGCGAGCGAGTTGCTTTTCGGGTCCGCACTGCTGTATCCACGCCCTGATCTGTGGCGCACGGATTTTGCGATCATCATAGGCGCCAATCCCATGGTTTCGCATGGTTCGGTCTGCACCGAGCCGCTTATGCGGGATGCGCTGCAAAGCGTGATCAAGCGCGGCGGGCGGGTCGTCGTCATTGACCCGCGTCGCAGCGAGACGGCCCAGTCTTTCGAACATGTGCAGGTCAATGCCGGGACTGATGCATGGCTCATGATGGCGATGCTCCATGAAATTATCGCCAACGATTGGATGGATGCGGACTTCGTCGATGAACATTGCAACGGGCTGGAAGGACTGGTGGAGCAGGTTCGACCATTCACGCCCGAACGCGCTGGTGTGGAATGTGGCGTGTCGGCTCAGCTCATTCGCGAGCTGGCCCGCGATTTTGCCCAGGCCCGCTCGGCCACCATCTATGGGCGGACGGGGACATGCACCCAGCGCTTTGGCACCCTGAACAATGTTTTGCAGAGCCTTCTTTGCATCGTGACGGGCAATCTCGATCGACCGGGCGGGTCGCTATTCACCTGGTCCAGCCTCACCAAGAACAGATTTCCGGCGACCCGGGAAACGACGGTGCACAGTCGCGTGAGCGGCCTTCCCGCACTTGGTGGCATGTTGCCCTCACGATGCCTGGTCGAGGATGTCGAAACGGCCGGCGAATGGCAGGTCCGCGCCTTGCTCATGCTCGGCGGCAACCCGGTTCATTCCAGCGGCGCGGGCGGCGAAGGCTTCGCTGCCGCGCTCGAAAAGCTGGAGCTTCACTTTTCGCTCGACATTTACATGAACGAAACCAACCGCCATGCCCATTATATTCTGCCAGTGGCGACGATGTTCGAACATGCGGATATCCCCTACAAATATCTGTCGAACATGTTGAGGCCGGCGCTGTTCGCCACCGACGCCGTGGTCGAGCCGAGAGGCGAGGTTCGTGAGGAATGGGAAATACTGAACGAGCTTTGTCGTCGGACAGGTCTGGGGGGCTGCTATGATAATCGCTGGCTTCGCAGACTGTCAGCCATGGGCCTCGCCTTGAGTCCGAAGCGGTTGATGGACTGGATGGTGCGGATGAGCGCAAGCGGGGACCGTTTCGGGTTGCGCCGCAACGGCTTGTCGCTGCGCAAGCTGCTTGGCCGGTTTCCCCATGGCAAAAGCCTGGACGCCGAGTTGCCCAGCGGCGTTTTGTCCGATGTGATTGCCACGCCAGACCGGAAAATTCCGCTCGCGTTTCCGGAGCTGAAGATTGAGCTTCAGCGGTTGCGCGAGTTTGAGCATTCCGCCGAATTTCCCTTCCGATTGACCGGTATGCGTGAAATGCTATCGATGAACACCTGGCTTCACAATGTGCCGTCCTGCATGACGGCCAAGCGACGGCATCATTTGCACATCAGTCCGGTCGATGCGACGCGTCTTTCCATTGCCGATGGCCAGGAGGTCACCGTCAGGTCCCGGGCAGGAACGCTTTGCGCACCGGCAAAAATCTCCGACAGGATGAAGGAAGGCAATGTTGCGCTGCCGCACGGCTGGGGGCATAATGGCGGATGGCAAAGAGCTAACACCGTTCCCGGCGTTAATTCCAACATCCTTGCCGCAAAAGACCCTTGCGACATAGAAGCCTTGGCGGGAATGTCGATCCTGAACGGTATTCCGGTCAATCTGAGCTAGCTTCATCAAAGCGGTGCGGCGCTGGCAGGCATTGTTTGAAGCAGGCCGCCGCCGCAACCAAAGCGGGTTATCTTTGACGGTCATCAAGTTAATGCTTGACAGTTTCCACTCGTGATCCGCTAAATCCTTAAGCGATGGCTGCGTGTGCGGCCGCAAAACAACATGGCCTGCATGCCAGTCAGGCCCAGGAGCGGACATTATGCAGGAAGCATGGATCATCGACAGTTGCCGGACCCCGCGCGGTATAGGCAAGATCGGCAAGGGTGCGCTGACAGACATCCATCCGCAACAGGTCGGCGCGGCCGTGTTGAAGGCGCTGGCCGATCGCAACGGCATCGACACGGCGGATGTCGAGGACATCATCTGGGGCAACGGGCAACAGGCCGGCAAGCAGGGCAACGACCTTGGCCGCATGACCGCGCTGGACGCAGGCTATGATCCCCGTGCGAGCGGCGTCACCATTCACCGATTTTGCGGATCGAGCCTGACTGCCGTCAGCCTGGCTGCGGCTAAGATCATGGCGGGGATGGAGGATCTCAATGTCGCTGGCGGCGCCGAGTTGATGTCCTACCGCAAATTGCTGCCGCGCGATCCGGCTGTGCCCGCGCTTCCGGATGCTGGCAATCGACGGTTGCGGGCGCGCCATCCGCAGACCAGCCAGGGTCTTTGCGCCGATGCGATCGCTACCCTGGAAGGGATCGACCGCGAAGTGGTTGACGAACTCGCTTATGAGAGCCAGCGCCGCGCCGCACGGGCCATTGCCGAAGGACGCTTCAACCGCTCGCTGATCCCCGTCTATCACGAGGATGGCAGACTTGCGCTTGATCATGACGAATTTCCCCGGCCGCAGACCACGCGTGAAGGGCTGGCTGCGCTCACACCATCGTTCATCGGAACAGCGGATACGGCTTTCGACGCCGACGGCACGACCTTCGGTGACCTCATTCGACAGGTTTATCCCGACCTGAAATTCAATCATGTCCACCATGCCGGCAATTCGTCGGGTGTGGTCGACGGGGCAGGGGCCTTGCTGCTCGCCTCGCCAGACTATGCGCGCAAGCATGGCCTCGTGCCCCGCGCGCGTCTGGTCGCGATGGCGGAGCTGGGCGATAGCCCGACACTGATGCTCAACGCTCCCGTACCGGCAACACGCAAGGTTCTCGCCAAGGCCGGGCTGACGCCCAACGACATCGATTTGTGGGAGGTGAACGAGGCGTTTGCGGTCGTGCCCGAGAAATTCATTCGCGACCTTTCGCTCGATCGGGAAAAGGTCAACGTCAATGGCGGCGCGATCGCGCTCGGTCACCCGATCGGCGCGACCGGGGTCATGCTGGTCGGCACGTTGCTCGATGAACTTGAGCGGCAGGATCTCAAGCGTGGTCTGGTGACAATGTGCGCGGCGGGCGGAATGGCGCCGGCGGTGATCATAGAGCGGATGTGAAGCTATAAAAGCCGTCCGGCATAGCAGGCGTTCCAGCCCGCTATGCCGGACGGTCGGCGTTACACAGCGGCTATCAGATCCGCGGGCCGTTCGAGCGCGCCCTCATCGACCAGTCTGGCGATGGACGCATCATCCAGGTCAAGCAGTTCGCGCGCCAACTCCACTGTATGTTCGCCCTGCATCGGTGCAGGCAGTTGCGGCGGACGGGGCAGGAATTCGGATTCCACCACCAGATTTTCGGCGAAAAATGGCTCCTCGATCCGGGGATGGGAAACGAGACGCAGAAATGCGCGTTCACGAAAATAGGGGTGGGCAGGCAGATCGGCCACGCGCAGCATTGCAGCAGCCGGTACGCCGGATGCCTGGAGGGCGTGTGCGGCTTCGTCCGGCTTCTTACCGGCAAGCCAGTCCCTCAGCGCGCGATCTATGTTTTCGTGAGCCGAAAGTCGCCCGGCGGGGTCGGCGACGGCCCGAATATCCGCCAGATCGTCCAGGCCGATGACGCGGCACAGCGCAACAAGGTCGGCATCGTCACGAACGGTCACGACGCACCAATCATCCTCTCCCGCGCAGGCGAACACGCCCCATGGTGCGCTCGCCTGAGGCAACGCTTCCACTTCGTGGCCGCGTGCTTCGGCAGACATAAGCGCGATATCAGCCGCCATATGCCCCAGCATCACTTCGGCCTGCGCGATGCTCACTGTACCGCCCCGGCCCGTACGCAGCCGACGAAGCAGCAACGCGATGACCCCCGCCGCGCCGATGCGTCCGCAGACATGGTCAGGATAGACGGTGAGCGCGTCGCTGAAGCTCGTGATATCGTCCGGATAGCGCCATTGAAGGCTCAGTCCGGCGGCTGCGCGCACCAGCGGGCCATAGCCCATGCGCCGGCTCTCAGGGCCAGTAGAGCCGAAAGCGGAACTGTCGACCATGATAAGCCGAGGATTGCTGGCCAGTAGTGATTCTGGCGCCAGGCCGAGCGATTCCAGCGTGCCCGGCTTGAAGTTGGACAGGATGACATCGGTTTTGGCGGCAAGGTCGCGAAACAGCGCTTTCCCTTCCTCCGAGCGCAGGTTGAGGCCCAGGCTGCGCTGATTGCGGTGGCCGACTGCGAAGCTGACGCTGATCGGCTCGCCACGGGTCTGGCGGCTGCCGTCAGGGAAGCTCGCATTCTCCACCTTGATTACATCTGCGCCCAGATCCGCGAGCAGCCGTCCGGTTTCCGCGCCGACGACGATCACGCCCAGATCGAGAACGCGCAGTCCTTCCAGGGGAAGCGCGCCATCCTCACCGGACGGAACGGAGGCGGGGGCAACGCGATCCGGCCAGCCTGTCTTGAGCATCTCCTGTCCGTTGCCCAGTTCAGGTGCTGGTCCGGCCTGCCCGGCCCGAACGCCATCGAACTCGACGATCCCGTTTGGTGCCGCGATAGCGATGTCAGCGGTAAGTTGGACATCGGCAAAGGCGTTCCGGCTGGTAAACTGGGGCGACACCGGCGCCTGGTCCAGAGCGAGCACGGGGGAGAGCGGCAGACCGCGCCGCTGCGCTTCGCTTTCCAGCTCGGCGCTAGTTTTGTCTGCGAACAGCGCGGCGATGCGTGGAATCAGCGTTTTCGACTTGTATCGCGCGCGCAGGGTGTTGAAAGAGGGATCGGCAAACTCGTCGGGACGTCCAAGCCAATCGAACATCGCCTGCCACTGACGCGGCGCCAACATGCAGATACGGACATAACCATCGGCGCAGGCAATGATCGGATATTGAAAGCGGGCTTCCGGCCGGCCTCTGGGCAGCTTGCTCGCAGGGACGCCCTGGGCGGCACTGCCCGAACTCCCATAGCCTGGATCAAGCGCCGCCGTGGCGCCATCCAGCAGCGACATGTCGAGCCAGTCGCCACTGCCGCCCGTCACACTGGCATAACGCGCCGCGATAACAGCCAACAAGGCCTGACCGGCAGCACAGTGGAGGGCAAGTTCGCCGGGCGGCAAAAGCGGCTCCCGTTCGGGCAGGCCGGACCGGGAAAGTTCGCCGCTCATCGCATGAAGTACCGGGTCCGTTACCTGACAACTGCTAAAGCTCGTGTTGGCGCCAAAGCCGCTGAGGGAGAGCACCACCAACGCCGGATTGGCGCGGCGTAGCGCCGCGATGTCGATGGAGCCTGCGGTCGCCCGGCGCATCCTTGAATCCTCGATCACGATGTCGGCGGTGCTCGCCAGCGTGTCGAACGCGGCGCGGTCTGCGGCCAGGTCGAGATCCAGGGCGATCGATGTCTTGCCGAGATTGGCTATCGCAAAGCCCAGGGCGACGTCGCCGACCTTGGCTCCAGCCTGGCGATCCGCGCCGCCAGCGCGTGGCTCTACCCGGATAACTGTCGCACCCCATTCCGCAAGCGTCCGGCCGATCTCTCCTAATGTGCCTTCCACGAGGTCAAGAACACGAAGCCCCGCGAGCGGAAGCAAGTCAGTGTGGCTTTTCATGACGTAGGACCCCATTTTAAAACGTCGCCGTTTCAAGCGGCTTCCAGCTGGCGTCGCCGCCGGCAAGACGCATGATGGTTCCGGTAAGGCCGACAGGCGGACGGTCCCATGATTGTAGCAGAGCCATAGTCTCTTCATCGAGCGCTGGCACGCGGGCGATGGTTCGTTCGCCCGCAGGCGTGCGAAGCACGACTATTCCCTCAAGCGCCTGGCCGTCCCGAGCATATCGCACGGTAAAGGCCTCCAGGCTCGCAGGGCCGTCATAATCTTCGCGGACGGGCGGCGCAGGGCCGCGCAACGCGTCGGCGGCGTCTTGTACAGACCAATTGTCCGGCAGCACCTCCTGCGGCGCTTGGGTCCCAAGCAGCAGCGCATGGTGCTTGGTTACATAGCCGCCCTGGCCATAAAGCAGACCGCAAGCGTCTGTCCGCAAGCGGAGCGCACGGACCATCGCGCAAATCGCATGGCTCATATAATTGTGCAGCGGGCCACCAAAGAAGGTCAGGCCGCCAGTCACGCTCGGCTTCGTTACATCCGGATCGAGGCCGAGGAAACGAAGCGCCATTTTCGGTACGACCGGGAAGCAGCTGTAAAGCTCCATCAGCGAAAGCGAATCGACGCCGCCCGCCTGCCGAACGACTTCGCCCAGAACCGCCTCCTGCGCCGTACTGCGGTCATAGCGATCGCGGTGGAGGAAATCGGCTGGCTCGTTGGCGGCCGCCCCGCCCAGGACGTAGACTAGCTGCCCGTCGGCAATGCCGGACGCACGGGCTTCCGCCAAAGTGGTCACGATAAACGCCGATGCCTGGTTGACCGATGGGTTGGCGACCATGAGCTTTGGATAGGGCCAGTTTATCAGACGATTGTCGGGACTGATCCTGGCGATGGTTCCGGCATCGGGGGCGCTGTCGATCCAGGCAAAGGGGTTGGTGCTCGCCGCCTTGGCATATTGCGCCCACAAGCGTGCCGATTCGTCATGTGCCTGCGCCGGATTCTGGCCCCACGCGGCTTGGCTGGCCGTTTCGTACAGGGGATAGATGCTTGCCGGATCTAGCATGTTGTAACGTTCCGCCAACGGACTACGGACTGTTGAGAGTCCGGCGAAGTGCGCCGTTTCGTCTGGTGGCGCCAGCGGTGTCCACAGCAGCTTGAAGCCGGACGATCGAGCGCGCGCGCGTGCGCTGGTCGCTTCTCCGCCAACAATGGCGCAGGCTTTGTGCTCGCCACGGATGACCTTGAGCGCCGCCTCATGCAAGAGGCGCACAGGGGTCTCTCCGCCGCGCCGGCTGTTCGCCGCATGTGCGGGCGCGATCGCGAGCCGGGCGCAAATGTCTGCGACCGGATCCTTGTAACGCCAGCTCGTAAGCGCCACGAGATCGATCGAATCAAGCTTTGCTAGCCAGCCGCCGCCAGCGTCGGCATCGGCCTTGTCGAGGGCCTGGGCGATCAATGCTGTCGGCTCGGAGACCTGGGCGGGATCGCGGGAGCGATCGACGACTTCGCCAATTCCAACCACCACCGCTATGCGCTCGGCAGGCACTTTCAACTTACATCCTCCACGTGGTACGCCAGCAAGGCCCAGCAGTCCGATATTTAACAAGGCATTCGGACCGATTGGCCAATGTGAATGGCTCTTGCTTATCTACTCCGACGCTTGCATCTTAGTTGATGGGTGTCAAGTATATATGAGACCCTGAGCTCAGACATCAGAATCGGACGAGAGGGTGATGAAGCGCACGATTGGCGAGGTTCCGGGCACGTACTTGCCCTGATCCCTGGCCATCGGTGCTTCGATATAACCTGTCCGACTCCACCGAAATAAATCACTCCAAGTTCTTTGATGATCATCAAGTATATGCTTGACGACATAAAAATATGATGGCAGTTTCGATGCTGCACCGCCGATCATGGCGGCCACATAAATAGGTGGCGCTGCAAATTTGCAGACGGGCAATGTTGGAGAGGTGAAGAAGTGATGAGGGTGAACAGGAAATTTGGTTTCCTCGCTGCGGTCAGCAGCATGGCAATCGTCGCTCTACCTGCTGCCGCGAGTGCACAAGATAACTCGGGTGCCGGTATCGAGGATATCGTTGTCACTGCTCAAAAACGGACGGAGAATGTGCAGGATGTTCCTGCCTCCGTGACCGCGATTGGTCAGGAGGCTTTGGACCTTCGGCAGATCAGCAGCGTCTCCGATCTTCAGTCGCAGGTCCCTTCGCTGGTGGTCGGCAATCTCTTTGGCACCAATCTCATTACTTTGCGCGGGATCAGCACCGGCCTCACCTCTGGTACCGATGATCCCTCCGTTGCGACGCACATCGATGGCGCTTATCAGCCGCGCTCCCGCAGCATTGACGTCGCGATGGTGGATCTGGAACGGGTAGAGGTTGTTGCAGGGCCGCAAGGCACGCTTTATGGCCGCAACGCGACCGGCGGGGCCGTCAACTACGTACTGCGAGGCCCAAGCCAGGAATTTGAAGGCGAGGTGACCGGGCGGGTCGGCAATTACGACCGCTATGGCGTTTCCGGCAGTGTTTCGGGACCGATCGGTGACAAGGTCGGCGTGCGTGTGACTGGCCTTTACGATAATCAGTCCAAGGGTTTTACCAAGGTGCTGAATGCTAACGCCCCCCGGGACAGCCTTGAGGGCAATCGGGTGATCGGCGGTCGCGCGGTCATTGAGTTCAAGCCTACTGAGCGGCTCACCATTGCCTTGCAGGGTATCGGTCTTGGCTCCAAGTCCTCGACTGCCTTTTTCCCGTTCGCGCCATCCCTTAATGCGGCGATCAATGCTGCAAGCCAGCCCCAGTCCTATAAAGCCCACGAAGTCTATACGGATGTCGATGCCAAGCTGAACAGCAGCTACTATCAGGGGATCGGCACGATTAATTTCGAGCTGACGGATGATGTCTCGCTCAAATCGATCAGTGCCTATCAGGATTATCATCAGTTGATGGTGATAGACTCCGATGGCAGCGCTACTGCGCCATTCCGCGGTCCAACGACATCGATTACGAATTCCAAGACGTTTACGCAGGAGTTCAACCTCAATGCCAGTCTGTTTGACGACAGGTTAAAATCCATTTTCGGCTTTTTCTATTTCAACGATAAGGTTGACATAGACACTAGCCTGACAATTTTCTCTACGGGAAATCTGCGTTTCGACACATTCCAGAAATCCAAGTCATACGCATTTTTCACCGATCATACATTTTCCGTAACTCCGTCGATCCGTTTGATCGCTGGTCTACGTTACAATCATGATAACAAGACGGCGCTCCAATCCTTCTTCATCGACCGAGCCAATGGCACGACGATAACCGGGCTGGCACCGACGACCACTGAGATTTCTTTCAATTCCTGGACGCCGCGTGTCGGCTTTCAGGTCGATCTGACCGACAAGATCATGGCCTATGCGCAATATTCCAAAGGCTTCAAGTCGGGTGGATTTGCGTCGAATGTGACTGCGGTAAACGCCTATGATCCCGAAAAGATCAAGGGCGGCGAAGTGGGCATCAAGAGCGATCTTGCCGATGGGCGGGTACGCCTGAACCTCGCCGGATTTTATTATGACTATAGCGATCTGCAGGTTCAAAGCGCGGCGCTCGTCAGCGGCGTTTCGGTTTTCCGTGTTCGCAACGCCGCTGCTTCGCGAATTTACGGCGTTGAAGCGCAGTTGCAAGCTGTCTTGGCGGACGGCCTCAAATTGGACATATCAGGGGCCTTGCAGAGCGCGAAATACACAAGCTTCCTGACCTGCAACAATACAGCCTTCCTGGGTGCCTGCGGCAGCGCCGCTACATCGACCCTCGTCAATGTGAAGGGCAACTGGTTGAACCGGGCACCCAATTACACGGCAAATGTCGGACTCGAGTATGAAACGGAAATCGGCTCGGCAGGGAAAATGACCTTGCGTGGTGAATCCTATTTCAGCGGAAGCGTCTATTATGACGAATTTGCAACGCCTCTTCTGAAGCAGGATCCGTACAGCCTGCAAAATGTGTTTGTCTCATTCACGCCTGCAAGCGACCGTTTCACCATTCGCGCATTTGTAAAAAACATCGCGGATATTGATTACAAGTCTTCGGCCTTCTTCCAGACATCCGCGTTTCAGCAAACCGGAACCTGGGGTCCGCCGCGTACCTTTGGCGCCGAAGTCACTGCGCGATTCTGAAAATAGTGGGTGCAGTCCATTCGGACGGAACCGAATAGAAAGTTACGGAACAATCCTATGATCGATCCCATCGTCCTTGAAGTCCTTCGGTGCAAATTTGAAGCGATCGCCGGCGACGGTGCCCGTACGATCATTCGCAACGCAATCAGCCCCGTGGTTGCAGAATCGAAGGACTGTTCCTGCGCGATCTACAGTGCGGAAGGCGAACTCATTGTCGGTGGCGGCAAGGTACAGATCGCCTTCCACATTGGCGGCAACGGCATTCGAGCCATTCGGGATCTTCATGGCGATACGATCGCCGATGGCGATGTATTCCTCGTCAATGATCCCTATAATGGCGGCGGTTTGCACGCCCAGGATGTCATCGTTCATATCCCCGTGTTCGTCGATGGTCGGATTGTCGCCTGGGTCGGGGCTTCGGCGCATATGATGGATATGGGGGGGATGGTGCCGGGTTCCTTCTCCACGTCGGCGACCGAAGTCTATCAGGAAGCATTCCGGCTTCCCCCGGTTCACCTGTTCCGCCAAGGCGTTGAGCAGAAGGACATATGGGCGATTTTGCGTAACAATATCCGCCTCCCCGATGTCGTGGAGATGGATCTTCGTTCATTGATTGCAGGCGCTTCGGTCGTCTGTGGTCAGATTTTGCGGGTCGTTGCCGACTATGGCGACGATGTTTTTCAAAATGTCATCAAGACACTCTCCGATCTGACGGAGGCGGAGGTGCGTCGTCGTATCGCAGAACTGGAACCGGGCGTTTATACCACCCGGAGCTGGACCGAATGGACGGAAGAATTCTATCATATTCCCTGCGAACTGCGGATCGAGCATAATCATCTCATCTTCGATTATCGCGGCGCATCCCCGCAGACCAAACATTATTTCAACTCCAAGCCGGACGTCATCAAAAGCCTGCTGGGTGTTGGCATCGCCGCTTATATTGCCCGCGGCCTGCCCTTTAACGAAGGGCTGTTTCGCGCATTTGATGTCGTTTGCGATCCAGGGTCCATTCTCGATGCGCAACCGCCAGCGCCGATCGGCGGGCCGCATCTGGAAGTGGGGCAGAATGCGATGGAGGTGGGTGTCCGCGCTCTTAATCTCGCCCTAGCAGCTTCGCCCGGTGCGCGCGGACGTACGCACCTGTCGGGCCCACCCTCCAGCTCTGGCTCTGCATTGCATACGCTTTCGGGGATCGGCCTGGAGGGAGAATCCCAGGGCTGGATCATGCTTGAGGGCGCCTTGGGCGGTGCATCGGCAGCGCATAGTCGCGACGGAATAGAATTTTCGCGGGAACTGGTCGGCAACGGTCAGTTGATCGACCTAGTCGATGTCGAGATCCTGGAATCCTGGTATCCCATCATGTTTGATTGGCGCAACCTGCGGTCTGGCACCGGCGGAGGCGGGGAATTTACGGCAGGGAGGCCTATTTCGCTCGCCTATTCGGTCGTCGGAACGAAAGCGTTGAGCCTGACCATCATGGGTAATCGCGAGCGGCTGCCCATCGCGGGGACGGCCGGTGGCCTGCCGGGCAACATCACGCGCTTCCACGTTCGCAGAGCAGTCGATGCCACGGTCGAGCCACTTGCCTGCCATCAGGACGGCATTCCGCTGGCCGAGGGCGACAGGCTGATGCTGGAGGTGAGTAACGGCGGCGGCTGGGGAGATCCCTTGCTGCGCGACGTCGATGTGGTCGAACGGGAGGTGTCGCGCGGGCTTATATCGTCGGATGAGGCGGAGCGGGTCTATGGCGTGATCATCGGCGACCGTGATGCTACCGATGCCCATCGGGGTGAGATCCTCCGCCAGCGTCTGGCGAAGGCCGAGTCGGCCGCTGCTCCGCTGGCATGGGACGACAATCTGCGGCAGGTATCAGAGGGTGTTTCGGGACCGCTGGCGGTTGGAATCGATCAGCGCGGTTCGGTAGCGGTTAGTGTGAGGTCCGGCGCTCCACTGGCAATCAGCCCAAATCATTGGACAGGTGGATGTCCACGCATCCGGAATTTCATCGAGACCCACCCTGATGTGGAGATCAGCGCCTATCTCGACCCTGACACCGGGCATCTGCTCCTGGTGGACGTGGTCCCTGCAGGGAATGAATGCAGCTCGACGTCGATGCCCAGGCGATGGACCGATGCGGAACGTGTCCTCAATGCGGGGCACAAGGCGCAATTGGTGGGTTAGTCCCGATGCCGCCAAGCGACCGGGCGTCAATGTCGTCATCCGGTTCTCAAAAGAGCGCAAGCTGGCGGGGCTTCCAAATGTTTATGGCAGGCCGATTTTCCGCGCTGTCGCGGTTCGTGAAGTGGACGCAGGAAGAAGTTGCGTCGGGATTTGGGAGTGATGTTTGTGAGCGAGAATGCCAACATAGTTGCGGGCAACCAAGCGCGAACTGAATCCGGTTACGTCATCGGCATCGATGTCGGTGGCACGTTTACCGATGCTGTCTGTAGCGATGGCCAGACCAGTTGGAGGGCCAAATCCCCCACCAATCCTGCGCGCTTCAGCGAGGGAGTGATAGGTGCGTGCGCGCTGCTCGCACAGGCGGCGGGCTTGACGCCGGCGGGCCTTATGGAACGGGTAACACGCTTTGGCCTTGGCACAACGGCCGTGACCAACGTGCTGGCGACGCGTCGCGGACGCACCGTTGGGCTGCTGACAACCAAGGGTTTTGAAAACCATTTGCACGCCATGCGCAATCATCGCGACGTCCGCGACGGTTGGATCGAAAAATTCTGGATGCCTGTCGAACCCGAAGCCGTTCGCGGCATCAACGAACGGGTCGATCGCAACGGCGACATCATCCGGCCTCTGGGGGGCGCAGAAGTTATCGAGGCCGCGCGTGACATGATCGAGCGCAATGGCGTGAACGCCATTGCCGTGTCGTTCCTCTGGTCGTTCCGCAATCCAGTCCACGAACAGCAGGTTGTCGCCCTTCTCAAGGAAAATTTCCCTGACGTACCCGTCTATAGCGGCGTCGATCTGCATCCCATCATGCGAGAATATGAGCGCACCACATTGGCGGTTCTGAATGCATTCGCCGCCGATGCGCTGGACGGCGTCGAGGAACTGGAAGAATATCTGCGAGGGCTTGGTCTTAAATGCCCGATGCTTTTGCTGCATTCCGGCGGGGGTGCAATCAGCGCTCAGGAGGCGCGGCAAACGCCGCTGGCACTTGCCTCGTCGGGACCTGCGGCTGGCTCGGTCGCTGCGGGTGAAGTGGCGATGACGGCTGGTCTGCCGGACGCCATATGTTGCGACATGGGCGGTACGAGCATTGATGTGGCGGTGGTGACGGATGGCATTCCCGAGCGCCGCCATACGGCAGAGCTTGGCGGGATCGTAATTGGCCAGTCGGCGATCGATGTCGAATCGGTCGGTGCCGGCGGCGGATCGATCGCCTGGATCGATGATCGCGGACTGTTGCGCGTCGGACCGCAATCCGCGCGCGCAACGCCTGGACCCGTCTGCTATGGCCGGGGTGGCACCGAACCAACGGTGACCGACGCGATGGTGTTGCTAGGCTACATCGACCCGGCATCGTTCAATCGCGGCGGGATGCAGCTCGATGTCGAGGTCGCGCGGGCCGCCTGCGCGCGTCTGGGCGAGCGGCTCGGCATGGATGCGATGGGAATCGCTTATGGCATTCGCGAGATCGCGCTAGCGGAAATGAGCAAGGCGATGCGCGCGCGCATCTCGTCGGGCGGGCTCGATACACGGCGCTACGGCGTGATCGCCTTTGGCGGCTCCGGGTCGCTGTTCGCGACGGCGATGGCTAAGGAACTGGATTTGCCGTGGGTGCTGACGCCCGCTCTGGCGTCGGTACTGTCGGCCTATGGGGCGGCGACCGCGGATATCCGCCGCGAACGATCACGGGCGGTGGATCAATTCCTGCCGCTTGCGAATGGACAGGCCATGGAAAGCCTGAGCGAACTGATCGAACGCGCCGAAGACGATCTCGCCGCGCAGGATGTCGACCCGGCCAACCGTTCCGTTCACTGCGAAGCGGAAGTCCGGTTTCATCGGCAGAATGCTTCGCTGACCTTGACGATCGAAGATGAAAGGCTGGACTCTACGCTGCTGCTGGAGACTTTCAGGGACAGCTATACCAAGCAATTTGGCGCCAGCAGCATCACGGCCAAAACGCCGATCGAACTGTCTACCCTACGTGTGACCGGGATCGGCAAGACCATCCGGGCCGTCTTGCCTCAGTCGCAGGCGGAGGGGGCCAGCCAACCGCTCGTGCCGATCAGCCAGCGCGATGTGTATCTGACGGCGCGCGCGCCTACGCCGGTGCCGGTGTTCGCTGCGGCCGATTTCCGGATCGGTCATAGCCTACACGGCCCCGCGCTGGTCGATGTCGGGGACACGACATTGTGGGCACCGGAGGGATCGGTGGTCGAATTGATCGCCGGCGGTACGCTCAAGACCACGATCGGCTGACCGATAGTGAGTGTGGATCTGAAAGATGGGAGAGGGCGGGCATGGTAACCATTCCTCTGCGCGACATTCCCCGGCATCATGCCGCGCGGCTTGGCAAGGATGCCACTGCCGTTCGGGTCGGGGGAAAGTCCCTAAATTGGGGCGAGCTTGATGAACGATCCACGCGCCGCGCAAATTCGCTGCTGGCGCGAGGGGTTCTGCCTGGCGACCTTGTGACGCTCGCGCTTAACAATGATGTGCATTTTTTCGAATGGACATTTGCGATCTGGAAGCTTGGCGCTGTCCCTCACGCCGCCTCCTGGCGCAGTTCGACGAGTGAGCTTGCCGCGATGCTCGAACTGGCTCGTCCGAAGGCCGTGATCGCCAGCGAACACGAGCGTCTGGCGAATGTCGGTGCGTTACCCGCCGACTGGGGGCTGGACGGCGCAGACGCAATTCTGCCGGACGCGGTCTCTCCCTATTGGAAGGCGATGTCCTCCGGCGGGTCCACCGGGCGCCCGAAGATCATCGTCGATCACAAACCCGCTTTGTACGACAGCGAAACCACCTATCTCGGCGTCGCCCAGGGCGAGGCGGTGCTTAATCCCGGGCCTCTCTATCACAACGCACCTTTCTCCATGGCCCATAACGCGCTGTTCAAGGGCAATCCGCTCATCAATCTGGCAAAGTTTGATGCGGAGGCAACACTCCGATGCATCGATATGCATCATGTGGCCAGCGTGAACTTCGTGCCGACCATGATGCTGCGGATCTGGCGCCTGCCCGATGATGTGAAGGCCAGATACGACGTCTCGTCACTGCGCAACGTCTGGCATATGGCGGCGCCGATGCCCAAATGGCTGAAGCGGGCCTGGATCGACTGGATTGGCGCGGAGAAGATCAACGAGGCCTATGCGGGCACCGAATCGGTTGGCGCGACGACGATCAATGGTGTGGACTGGCTCGCGCATGAAGGGTCCGTAGGCAAGCCACGCAATTGCGAGGTCAGCGTCCGCGATGAGGACGGGGCCGAGGTGCCGACCGGTTCCATCGGCGAAGTCTGGCTCAGATCGATGTCACCGGAAAAGGCCTATCACTATATCGGTGCGGCCCAGCCAGCGAACGATGGCGGATTTGAATCCCTGGGCGACCATGGTTGGGTCGATGCCGGTGGATTTCTGTATCTGGCGGATCGTCGCACCGACCTTATCATTTCTGGCGGATCGAACATCTACCCGGCAGAAGTCGAAAACGCGCTGATGGAACATCCAGGCGTCGAGGTTGCGGTCGTAATCGGTTTGCCGAGCGAGGATCTTGGCGCGTCCGCGCACGCTATCGTCAAGCTGAATGTCGAACATGGCGACGGTCTGACCGGTCCCGATCTGATCGAATTCCTTCGCAGTCGGCTCGTCAGTTATAAATTGCCGCGCAGTTTCGAGTTCACAGCGGCCGAGTTGCGCGACGATGCTGGCAAGGTGCGTCGGTCTCAACTGCGCGATGCGCGTATTGCAGCTTTGGAAAATGCTCGGCCAGTGGCCCAGGGGACCGTATGAAATTAGGACCTGATATTGCCGCCGTCATCACAGGTGGCGCCAGCGGGCTTGGAGAGGCAACGGCGCGGCGCCTGGCTGGGCAAGGTGTCAAGGTCGCGCTTTTCGACCTCAACGAAGAGCGCGGTGAGTCTGTCGCAGCGGAACTCGGCGGTATTTACTGTTCGGTGGATGTTTCCTCCGCGCTTTCGATCGATGCAGGCTTCACCAAGGCACGGGCCGTGATCGGTCAGGAACGCATCCTGATCAATTGCGCCGGCGTAGGGAGCGGCAAGGCCCGCACCGCGTCGCGTGATCGCGAGAGCGGCGAAATATCGGAACATTCCCTGGAAAGCTTTGCACGCATCATCCAGGTGAACCTGATTGGCACCTTTTGCTGCATCACCAAGAGCGCGGCCGGGATGCTGACGCTCGATCCGCTGGCTGACGGCGACCGCGGCGTCATCGTCAATACAGCGTCCGTGGCCGCAGAAGATGGGCAAATCGGGCAGGTGGGCTATTCCGCGTCGAAAGCGGGAGTTGTGGGTATGACATTGCCGATCGCGCGCGATCTCGCGCGTGAAGCCATCCGGATCAACACCATCCTCCCCGGTCTGTTCAGCACGCCCATGTTCGCGCGCGCCAGCGAGGAGTTCAAGGCCAAGCTGTGCGCCACGGTACCCTTCCCCTCGCGATTGGGCATGGCCGAGGAATTTGCCCAACTGGCCGAAACCATGATCACCTGTGGCTATTTCAACGGCGAGGATGTCCGGCTTGACGGGGCCATAAGGATGGCGCCGCGCTGACCTGTCTGCCGCACTATCGATGGTTCGGCGTCTGTTGCTTGATCAGATGTGGAATATCTATCCAATCCCGGAGTTAGCGATGACGTTTGACGACAGTTTCACACTCACGATAGCCGGCGAAGCCGTGACTACTCCCTTGCAAGTGGATGTCATCAATCCTGCCACAGGCAACGTCTTTGCCACCGCCCCGGCGGCCGACGGGGCACTGCTCGATCGCGCCGTTGCCGCTGCCCGTAATGTCTTTCCGCAGTGGCGCGACACGCCACTGGAAGAGCGTCGACAGGCGTTGCTGATGCTGGCTGATGCGATCGAGGACCAGGCGGGCGAATTCGGTGCTTTGTTCACCCGCGAACAAGGCCGTCCCCTCGCGCTTGCCACCCGCGAGATCTTCGCTGGCGCCACCTGGCTGCGCGCGGTCGCGCGTCAGGATGTCGCCATCGATGTCGTAGAGGATAGCGCCGCCCGCCGCGTCGAGGTGCATCATGTGCCGCTCGGCGTCGTGGCGGCCATCGTTCCCTGGAACTTTCCGTTCCTCCTGACGATCTGGAAGATAGCGCCTGCGCTGCTGACCGGGAATACTGTCGTGCTCAAACCCTCTCCCTACACGCCGCTGTGCGCGCTCAAGCTCGGGGAGTTGGCCAGCACTATCTTGCCTGGCGGCGTCCTGAACGTCCTTTCGGGCGACGACAGCCTGGGACCGTTGATGTCCTCGCATCCGGGTTTTGCGAAAATCTCCTTCACCGGGTCCACTGCCACGGGTAAGCGGGTGATGGAAGCGGCGGCGAAGGACCTTAAGCGTATCACCCTGGAACTGGGCGGAAACGATGCCGCGATCGTATTGCCTGATGCCGACCCTGAGGCGGTAGCCGATGCGATGTTCGCAGGCGCATTCTTCAACAGTGCGCAGGTATGCATCGCGACGAAGCGGCTTTATGTCCATTCCGACATATATGAAGCCGTGCGCGACAAGCTGCACGAACGTCTGCTAGCAGCGGTGGTCGGCGATGGCGCGATCGCTGGCGTCACCCACGGCCCGTTACAGAATCTGGCGCAGTATCGCCGGGTGAACAAGCTTATCGACGATGCGGAAGCGGCTGGATTGACCCTTTTGCGCGGCAGCGCCGTGCCCGAAGGGGAAGGCTATTTCATCCCCCTTACCCTGGTCGACAACCCGCCCGAAGATGCTGCAGTCGTATGCGAGGAGGCATTCGGGCCGGTGCTGCCGATAATGCGGTTTACCGACATTGATGACGTGATCGCCCGGGCGAACGACAGCGAATATGGATTGGCTGGTTCGATCTGGTCCAAGGATATCCATCAGGCAGTGGCCATTGCCAAGCGCCTCGACACCGGGTCGATCTGGATCAACCAGAACCGGCAGGTGGCGCCGCATGTGCCATTTTCCGGTTTCAAACAGTCGGGCTTTGGCGTCGAGAATGGCCGCGAAGGTATGCTCGAATTTACGCAGACCAAATCTATCTACATCCCGAAATAGCGGCTTGGCGGCGAGGCGACGTCGCGCGCCCAGCATGAATGTCGGTCCTAAAAATAGAGGAGGTCGAAGTGACGAGCGAGCAGTCATTGGAAACTTTGCTGGACAAGCAGGCGATCCACGAAAATCTCATGCGATATTGCCGTGCCGTTGACCGAATGGATCTCGATCTCATGAAGTCGACCTATTGGGCCGATGGTACGGACGATCATGGTCGCTTCGTTGGGAACGCGCATGATTGGTGCGATGAAGCTGTCAGGGCCAAGGGAAAGCTGATCAGCAGCAATCATCATGTTTCCAACGTCTATACCGAAGTGGACGGCGACTTCGCGAGACGCGAAAGCATGTTCTTGGTCGTTACGACATATAAGCAGCATGGCTCAGCGATGTTTCTTGGCGGGCGATACCGCGACCTTTGCGAAAAACGGGATGGCAGTTGGAAAGTGCTGCATCGCGTGTGCGTGTGGGACTGGAACCGGGAGATAAAGGCCGATGCCGGGTGGCACCTGATGAGTGCGCCCGAACTGTCCAACTGGGGGCAATTCTTCCCGAACGACCCCATCCACCAGGATTGGCACGCAAGCCCCCGGACGAATGCGGCGGCTTCAGGCCGCCTCGATGTATCCGTCACCGGCTCGGATGCCCCATAACAATAGGAGTAAAATATGAGTGTTGAAGTTTGGGCGTCGCTAGTATCGGATGGCAGCAGTCAGGAGCCACGAGGCATCGCCCGTCGTGCCCAGCGTCTTGAGGCAGACGGATGGGATGGCGGCGTTCTCGCTGACTCGCAGACCCTGGCTGCCGATGCCTATACGGTACTGACATGGTGTGCCGCCGCGACGAAGACGCTGAAACTGGGAACGGGGACGAGCAATCCGGCCACACGGCATCCATCCGTGCTGGCGAGTGCTGCGGCTTCTATCCAAGTAGCGTCTGAAGGCCGAATGACGCTCAGTATCGGTCGCGGCGATTCGTCCCTGGCCTATATCGGCGCGCCGCCGGTGCCGCTCAAATATTTCGAACGCGCCCTTGCAACCATCCAGACCTATCTTCGCGGGGAAGAGGTTCTTAAGGAAGATGCTGCGAGTTTCCTCGGCGGATTGGCTACCAGTTTTGACAATTTGGCCATCGGCTCCGCGCCTGAAACAAGCCGCCTCAAATGGCTGCCGGCGGATTTTATCAAGCCTGATCTGGAAGTGGTTGCCACTGGTCCCAAGGTGATCGCCATTGCCGCCCGGCATGCTGACCGCATCGCCCTTGCCGTAGGTGGCGATGTCGAGCGCCTTGCCTGGGGCATGGCATCGGCGAGAGAGGAAATGGAGAAGGTGGGGCGCGATCCGTCATCCGCGAAATTTGCCGCGATCGTTCCCTTCTATCCGCATACCGACGTAGATTTTGCGCGACAGTTGGCACAGGGCATGGTGGCATCGATGAGCCGCTTCTCGATCATGAACAAGAAGGTGGTCGGCCCCGTATCGGAGAATGAGCGGGCCAATCTGGAGCGGGTCGCCAGTTCGTACGACATGAAGAACCATGGCGCGAATGTCAGCAAGCAGACCCAGGCGCTGGATCCGGAATTCATCGACAAGTTCGGCTTGGTCGGCGACCCGCAGCGATGTGTCGAACGACTGCTGGAAATATCGGAACTTGGGATCGACAAACTGATCCTGTGGACAGCGGATTCCAATGGGCGACCAGGGGAAAGCTATAAATTTGCTGTGGAGGATGTTCTTCCGAAAATCAGGTGATCGGTCTGGCGGGTCCTTGAGCACGCCGTGACTTGGATATATTGCCAGAGATGACCTCGCTAATTCCAGAAAGTCTAACACTCCAGCCGTATTTTCGGCTGGAGTGTTAGACTATTAAACGTGATTTATCATCCTGCCACGGGAGATCCGCGGGCGACGGAATGGTTTTGTGGTCTCCGGCTTTTGATCAATCCAGTTTTACACTCGGATCGCGCCGATCGCCACATAGTTTGATAATCATCAAACTTATACTTGACGAACCTCAAAGATAAGATAGTTTTTTAATCATCCTAAGACCCACAAGACCGCATCACGCGGCGAGGGCTTTTGATAGGGGGAGGATTGAGAATGTTCGTTTGCACGAAATTTTTTTCGCATATGGGGCTACTGTGCACAGGTAGCACCTTGGCCCTTGGCCTTGCCGCTCCTGCGGCAGCTGCTCAACCGGATTTGGCGCAGAAAGCGAGCGACCCGGCGGCTGGCTCGACCGATGAGAGCGGGTCTGAGAACATCATAGTCACCGCGCGCCGGCGAGAAGAGTCGCTGCAAAATGTGCCCGTCGCGATCACCGCGTTCAGCGGCGAAGCGCTGCGGGAAAAGAACCTTGTGAGCACGGCTGATCTTCCGTTTCAGACCGCGGGCATGACGACCCGACCTTCCCAACTCAATCGTGAGGCATCCGACTTCTTCATTCGCGGTCAGGGCGTCACGCTGGGCACGGCTGCTTCGGTCGTCACCTACTTTGCAGAGGTCCCCAACTTCCCGTCCACGGTTGGGGGAACTGTCGATTTCTACGACATCAGATCGGTACAGGTTCTCAAAGGTCCACAAGGAACCCTGTTTGGCCGGAGCACGACAGGTGGCGCCGTGCTTGTGGAGCCTGTACGTCCAGGTCCCGAATTTGGCGGCTTTGTCGAAGCAAAGATGGGAAATTACGAATATCGCGAGATCACGGGCGCCCTCAACATACCAATCATTGCTGATACCATCATGTTGCGCGTGGCTGGCCGCATTTCGCGCCGCGACGGTTTCACCACCAGCACTACGACCGGGCAGAAATTGGATTCTCGACACCGCGACTATTATCGTATCGGGCTGCTGGTGAAGCCCACCGACTGGCTGAGCAACTATACCTTATTCTATGGCAGATCCGCCGACGAGACCCCAACTTCGACCCAAATCATCGACTTCAACCCTTCCTTGGGCAATTTCAACACCAGCGCCACTGGGGCAGGCCGCGCTGCGGTGACCGGCTTGTGCGGCGCAATTTCCGCGCCAGCGGTGGTGGCCGGCTGCATCTCGACCCGCCTCGCGCGGCTCGACGAAGCGCGCAACCTTACCGAATCTGAATTTAATCGGATCAAATCGGGTGGAGACCAGGCCGTTCGTTCGCGACCCACCAGTTTCCGCCAATACTCGCGGGGAACCGATCAGGTTCTTCAGAACACAACGACCGTGGACTTTGGCAAAACGCCGCTCGGTGATCTTACTTTCAAAAATATCTTTGCGACGCCGCGCAGCATTCGCGTCGGACAGTTGGCGGAGTAGCGGAACACTTCATCGTCGCTGTCATCTCATGGACCCGAAGGATCGGTTCAAGGTGCGGCATGGCAAGATGCGTCTGCAGGTTTGCAAGATGTCTGTGCCAAAATGGATGTGACGATCATCGAAGGCGTGCTTTCGTGCGATCACCTTCCCATGTTCGTCGAGATCCGTGCACGTTTGTGCGAGCGACCTCGTGCGCAGGACCAAAGGGCGGTCATCGCCTGAAATCCAGCAGGCGTTCGAGTATATCCGCAAGCGCTACTGGGGCCGATGCTTCATGTGCATCGGCTTTGTGTCTCTGCTGCCCCCGAGGAGCACAGCCGTGCATATGACCGCGACCGTTTGTACACGGACGGGGATAGGTGCTTCCCTGCTGTCAGAAGGAAATGGCCCTCCTGAGGCAGGAAATGGTTTTCCAAGGCTGTGGCTGCAGCCCAGCATAGCGGCTTGCTGCAACACTGTATTTCGTTGAAGAGGAGAGGGTTCGCTGTGTCGGGGAGCCAAATGCGATGTCCAATTGGGCCGGAAGGTAGGAATGACTGCTGTTTCTTATGTTCAATTATGCGAAGCAGGCGCGTAGCTTGCGGCTTCGGGCGAACAAAAGCGGCTTGGATTCAATGACCGAAAAGAGGCATATGACAGTTAAACCACTACGTCGCTCACAGGCCCAGCGTCGTGAAGAATCGCGGGCACGGATTCTTGATGCTGCAATGCAACTTGTCATTGAACATGGGTTCGACCGCTTCTCTTTGCAGGATATCGGCAAGAAGGCCCATTGCAGCCATGAACTGGTCAATTTCTATTTTGGAAACAAAGACGGATTGCTTAACGCTCTGGCTACACATATCATTGGCACGATCTCTATCGAACTGCAATCTCTTGACGGTCAGTTCAACGGGTTTGAAAATTTCGCACGACAAATTCGATATATAGCGACCGTGGCTGACAGGGGCGGCGCGACTTTCACTGCCTATATGCGTATCGCAGGGGAGGCTGCCTTCCGCGAACCTGTTGCACAACTGTATAGGGACCGTCGAGGTCAAACCGTCGGAATATTTCGTGATTCTATCGTTGCGGGGCAGGCCAGCGGGGACATTCGCCGCAGTGTCGATGCGGATCAGGTGGCAGAGGTCGCGTACGACTTCGTGCGAGGTCATGTCGACCGGCAACTTCTTGACCGTAACAACATGTCTCATACCAGCTTCAATTTTGTGGTCGATGGCTTTATCGAGTTGCTTCGGACGCAACTTGCGGTCCGGAGGCGCATTGACAAGCGAACTGGCGCTCAACAAGTCGAGCAGTGAACAATGAGCGACCACAAATGAGGCCGACTCTGCTTTTTCCAGGCATCTATGGGTTCATCGGCTCGATTAACAGCAGAGTTCAACGTGTCAACGCGTGATGAAATTGCCAGGTCGTCGTTCGGCGACAGCGCGTAGGCCCTCCTTGTAGTCAGCAGTGGGAAACAACTTCTCCTGTTCCTTGGCTTCATGTGCCATGCGATCGGTAACCGAGGCGGCCAGTCCGGCCCGTAGCGTCGCCCGGGTCGCGATGACGGCAAGTGGAGCGTTCTCAGCGATCTCTCTCGCCAACGCGAGTGCACAATCACGCAGTTCTTCCGGTCCGACGAGGCTGTCAATCAGGCCGATGCGTAGGGCCTCTTCAGCGCCTATGCGTCGGCCAGTGCACAGCAACATTGCGGCATTCTGTTGGCCCACCACAAGCGGGAGCGTGTGTGTCAGGCCAAAGCCCGGATGAATACCAAGTTTGACAAAATTTGCTGAGAAACGCGCGGCGGTCGTAGCGATACGAAAATCGGCAAACAGCGCCAGACCAAGGCCCGCGCCGATCGCGGCGCCTTGTACTGCGGCGACGACCGGCTTGCGACCGGCGAACAAACGGGACGCTGCAGCATAAAAGCGTCTGGCGGTGTCGCCACTGCCCTCGTCGCGAGAGAAATCAGCTCCGGCGCAGAAGGATTTTCCCTGACTGGCCAATATGATGCAACGAACATCGAGTTCCGCGTCCAGCCGCTCGATGCAATCCGCGAGTTCCGTCAATATTGTCGCATCGACGAAATTATGCGGTGGCCTGGATAACTCCACCACCGCAACGTGCCCGTCCACTGTGACTGAAATTTCTTGCGTCATGCTGGACATAGCTAAACTCTCCTACCTCCCGGTCTGGTTGCGCCGGGGTTCCGTTGCCCAACGGTCAGGACATCGGCGCACATAGTGCCGCGATTCTCGTCATATCAAAAGTCGTTGCCGCTTTCGATTTAAGCTGATAAAACTTGCTGAGTGTCAAGTTAATTTGAGTCGAGCACGCGCTTGAGCGGGCCGGTAATGAGAGGAGTTTCCATGTTCGATCTGCTTATTCGCAATGCGACCATCATCGACGGCACGGGCTCGCCGGGCTTCGGCGGAAATGTTGGGGTCAGGGATGGAAAAATCGTCTATATAGGGTCGCAAGAAGAGCAGGCGACGAGCGTTATCGATGCCGCCGGGCGTCTCCTCACGCCAGGCTTCATCGACACCCACACCCATTACGATGCACAGATTACCTGGGATCCTTGGCTGCGGCCCCATACGCGCCATGGTGTGACCACCTATATCTGCGGCAATTGCGGTTTCGCGCTTTCGCCCTTGTCGGCAGGATCGCTCGACTATCTCGTGCCGATGCTCGCCAAGGTGGAAGGTATTCCGCATGAAACGCTGATCCACGGGGCCAAGATCGACTGGTCCAGCACGGGTGAGATGCTCAAGAGCTTCGATGGCCAGGTCGGCGTCAATGTCGGCTTCATGACCGGCCATTCTACTCTTCGTGTCAATGTAATGCGGGATCGTGCTCATGACGAGCAGGCGACGCGCGAAGATATCGATGCGATGAAAGCGCAACTGCGCCAGTCGCTGAGTGACGGTGCCATGGGCTTTTCGTCGAGCCACATCGAAACCCATGTCGACCATGAGGGCGAAGACGTACCGTCGCTCCATTCACCGCATGAAGAATTGCTGGAACTCATGTCCGTGGTGAAGGACTACGAAGGGACCATGGTTGGCTATGTGCTGACCGGCTACAAGCCTGACGAGACTGCGATGCGCAAGATGGCCGAGGTGAGCCTGGCTGCTAACCGGCCTTATGCATGGCCTTTGCTCGTACCCGGCCTTCATGCAGAGGACATGATGGACGCCAAGATGGCGGCAACCGACGCCGCACGCGAAATGGGTGGAGAACTGCGCGTGCAGGCGCCCTCATGCCCCGTGGGTGTTTACATCAATTTCAAGAACGGCCTGGGCTTCGACATGTTTCCAGGCGTATGGAAGGACGTCTACCGCAAGGATCATGCGGGCCGGGTAGCCGCGTTTGCGGATCCCGAGATGCGCAAGCAGCTGGAAGAAGATGCGGGCAAACTACCCCCGGGGGCGAACGGCCAGTATCGCGCCAAGTTCGAAAATTATGATGTGCAGACCGTCAAGTCCGAGCAGTATCAGAAATATGCCGGTCGCAGCATGGGCGATATCGCCAAGGAGGAAGGGCGTAGCGCTTTCCAGATCATTCTCGACATGGTCGTTGCCGATGACCTTGAAACCGTATTTGTGCCACGCGATCCGGCGGTCGATGAGCTGGCAATCTGGAAGGATATCGTGCGGTGCATGCGCGACAGTCGGACGCTGTGGGGCGGCGACGACGGCGGCGCACATCTCGACGTTCTGGAGGCCTATTCGCACAGCACGCGCTTCATCCAATCTGCCGTCAAGCAATATGGGCTGATGCCGATCGAGGAGGCGGTCCATAATTTCACCCAGGTGCCGGCGCTGTTCATTGGCCTTCGTGATCGTGGAACCATCGCCGTTGGCAACCACGCAGACCTCGTGCTGATGGATCTCGACAAGGTTCAGATCACCCCGGTTGAATTCCGCGCGGACTTCCCCGCCAATGGTGAGCGACTATATACAGGTGCCGAGGGCATTGATTATGTGATCGTCAATGGCACGCCGATCATTGCCGAGGGCGAATATACCTGGGCCAAGCCGGGCCAGGTGCTGCGCGCCGGTAAGGACAGCTACACCGTCGACATTCGGCAGGGCGCCAAGATTACGGAAGCGCCCCTTCTCCAGGCGGCTGGCTGAGCGGACGTCGCTTTCTTCGCGACCATCATGGAAAGACAGTTGATGAAAGCCATTCGCGTCACCAAGCCGGGCCGGTATGAAGATCTGGAACTGATCGAGGAGCCGACGCCCGAGCTTGGGCGGCGCGATGTGCTTATCCGCGTCCGCGCTGCGTCTCTCAATTACCGCGACACGATCATCGCAAAGGGTAGCTACCCCGGACCGCTCGCCCATCGCGTGGTGCCGGTTTCCGACGGTGCCGGCGATGTGGTCGCGGTGGGTTCCGGGGTTACGCGCGTCAAGGTTGGGGACCGCGTCACCGCCAACTGCATCTGCGACTGGATCGGCGGTCCTAACATTGCCGAATATCGTGGCAATAGCATCGGCACGACGATCAACGGGATGCTTGCGGAATATATCTGTGTAGAAGAACGAGCCGTCATCATCCTTCCAGATAGTCTGACGTATCAAGAGGCGGCCTCGCTGCCTTGCGCGGCTGTTTCGGCCTGGTCTGCTCTGCATGTCGCCGCACCGCTTGCGCCGGGGCAGACCGTCCTGATCCAGGGAACCGGCGGGGTCGCGCTATTTGGCCTTCAGATCGCGCGTATGTTCAACGCACGCGTGATTGCGCTGACTTCGTCTGAAGAAAAAGCGGAAAAGCTGAAGGCGATGGGTGCCGCTGCCGTCATCAACTATCGCGAGACGCCCGATTGGGAGCACCCCGTGCTCGACCTCACCGACGGCAAGGGTGTCGACAAGATCATCGAGATCGGTGGTTCAGGAACGATCAATCACTCGGTGGCCTGCGCTCGCGCCGGGGGCGAGATCGGGCTGGTCGGCTACGTCACGGGTACAGAAGGTGGCGTTTCGCCGATTGCCATGCAGATGCGATCGGTGAATATCAAGCCGATCTCGATCGGTCCGCGTCTCTCGTTCGAAGCCTTGCTCGCCGCGATGCATGCCACCGGCACGCGCCCGGTGATCGATTCCGTGTTCCCCTTCCTCGAAGTCCGCGATGCGCTTCGTCATCTTGAAAGCGGTGCGCAGGTCGGAAAAATTATTATCGACATGGCGCAATCATAAGAAAGCCGGGAATTCATTTCCGGATACGAAAAGAGGATCACCCACATGACCATGCCGGACGGCGCTACACTGCATCCGGGCTATACCGTGCCGGATGATTATGGCTGGCTCACGCCGCGCGCCGGGTTTGAGGTCGATCCTGACAGCCTTGCCGACCTGCCGGTCCCCGAACGCAATGCCATCGCGATCCTCTCATCTTATGAACCGGAAGGGCGGGGAAGGTTGGGCGCCTATGTGATACCGATATTTTTCGACCCTGCTTATGGGCGCCTCACCCTCGCCGAGCGGGAATTTATCGGCGTCGTCGTTTCAGCAGTCAACCATTGCATAACTTGCCTGATCGTCCACACGCATCTGTTGGGCCGGTATATCGGCGATCACGGGCGCGCACGACGGATCGGCATCAATTACCGCCAGGTCACGCTTTCTGCGCGCGAGCGGGCAATCGCCGACTTCTGCGTGAACCTGACCAGCCATCCCAGCCATCAAGAGCAGGCGGACATGCAGCTGCTGCGCGATGCCGGGCTGGACGATGAAACGATTTATTATGTCGTGGAACTCGCTGGACTGTTCAACATGACGAACCGCACGACGGCTGCCTACGGGATGCGGCCTGACGATGATTTCATGCGCGCAACCGCGCCGACGAGCGAGTGAAATGGAAGACACGCAGACCTCGGTTATCGTTGAACGACAGGAACATCTTCTGATCGTTACGATCAATCGCCCCGATGCCCGCAATGCGGTCAATGCGGCAGTACATACGGGCCTGGGCAAGGCACTGGAACTGGCGGAAAATGATCCCGACATACGTGTCGTCGTGCTGACCGGGGCAGGGGACAAGGCGTTTTGCGCCGGTACGGATCTCAAAGCCATGGCGCGGGGCGAAAGTAACTGGCCTGACGATCGCGAACAGAAAAGCTGGGGCTGGGCGGGCGTCGTCCGCCATCCGATCGGCAAGCCGATCATCGCGGCGGTAAACGGCTTCGCGCTGGGGGGCGGCACCGAACTGGCGTTGGCTTGTGACCTGGTGATCGCGGCAGACCATGCCGAGTTCGGCCTGCCCGAAGTCAAGCGCGGGATCTTCGCCGCGGCAGGCGGCGCATTTCGTTTGGCCCAGCAGCTGCCACCGAAGCTTGCGATGGAGTTACTTTTGACCGGCGATAGCTTTACAGCGGCGCGCGCGCTGGAGCTAGGCTTTGCCAACCGTGTCGTACCGCTGGCAGAACTCATGCCCACGGCGCTGACGATCGCGCGAAAGATTGCCGCCAATGCACCCCTTGCGGTGCAGGCGAGCAAACGGATCGCCAGGGGTATCGCTGAGGGGAAGATCGCCTCCGACGCCGATTTCTGGGCCGCGAACAAGCAGGAGGGATCGTTCGTCATGCGATCGGCTGACGCCCGCGAAGGCCCCCGCGCCTTCGCCGAAAAAAGGCGACCAGATTGGCAAGGCCAGTAAAACGGGTTGGACGGCTCCATAGTGCACATGACTTAGCGAAGATCGGCATGATGAATATCTTGAACTCTACGGCATTGAAGGCGCTGCTCGATGGTCCGCTGGACGAACTGCTCACTGCGGCACGGGAGCGGCGGGACGGCGCTCACCCGCGGTTGCAGACCTATTCCCCCAAGATATTCATACCCCTGACTCAGCTGTGCCGGAACCTGTGCCACTATTGCACATTCTCCCAGCCGCCGCGTCCCGGTGAAGCGGCCTATCTTACCCGTGAGGAAGTCCTTTCAATCGCGCGCGCAGGCAAGGTTGCGGGCTGTACCGAGGCGCTCTTCACGCTCGGCGACAAACCGGAACTTCGCTTCCAGGCGGCTCGCGACGAGTTGGCGCGGCTGGGCCATGCCACCACGATATCCTATCTGGTCGAAATGTGCCGGGCAGTGTCCGAAGAAGTCGGCCTGCTGCCGCACGTCAACGCCGGCGTCATGGATCGTGAGGAGATGCTTGCTCTTCGGGGGGTATCGGTCAGCCAGGGCCTGATGCTCGAATCCGTATCTGAACGCCTCTGCGACAAGGGTGGGGCGCATTATCGTTCGCCCGACAAGCTGCCCGCTGCCCGGATCGGTACGATCCGTCTCGCCGGGGAATTGCATGTGCCGTTTACGAGCGGCATCCTGATCGGCATCGGCGAGACGAGGGCTGAACGCATCGAGGCGTTGCTGACGCTGCGGGATCTGCACGAGCAATATGGTCATATCCAAGAAGTGATCATCCAGAATTTTCGCGCCAAACCTAGAACGGTCATGGCGGGAAGCCCCGAGCCGACGATGGAAGATCTGCTGTGGACCATCGCGGCCGCGCGGCTGATCATGCCGGACGAGGTTTCGATCCAGGCCCCACCGAACCTGTCGGCTGACGCGTTTCCCGAGTTGCTCTCAGCCGGGATCAACGACTGGGGCGGCGTGTCCCCCGTTACGCCCGATCATGTGAACCCGGAGGCACCTTGGCCGGAGATCGAACGCTTGGCAACCGCAACCGCCGCAGAAGATTTGATCCTGGTTCCTCGCTTGCCAGCCTATCCCGCTTGGGGGCTTGGCGGGCTGGACCGCTGGCAGACACCCGCAATGGCGAAGCTCATTCGCGCGTCGGCTGACGCCAGCGGGTGGGCGCGCGGGGATCGATGGGCGCCCGGCCTGGCAAGCGAACCAAGCCTCCTGCCACCTCGACTGAAAACCGTCACACCGGTAATCGTAGATATTGTAGCCCGGTCGGTTGTGGGAGAAGCGCTGAGCGAAACGGAGATCGTCCGCCTGCTTGAAGCGCGCGACATCGATATGGACTATATATGCCGCGCGGCGGACCACCTGCGGAGCGCAACATGCGGTGACACGGTCACTTATGTCGTCAATCGCAACATCAACTATACCAATATCTGTAACTATAAATGTGGATTTTGCGCCTTTTCAAAGGGTGACAAGGCGGAACAGCTGCGCGGCAAGCCCTACGATCTGGATATTGCAGAGGTCGTACGGCGAACGCGGGAAGCCTGGGACCGTGGCGCGACCGAGGTGTGCCTGCAAGGCGGCATCCACCCTCATTATACAGGTCATACCTATCTCGCGCTCGCTCGCGCCGTGCGAGAGGCGGTTCCTGACATACACATCCACGCCTTCTCTCCGCTGGAGGTTACGCAGGGCGCCGCGACGCTGGGCCTTTCGATCGACGACTATCTCATGATGTTGAAGGGGGCGGGGCTGGATACGCTCCCGGGCACGGCCGCCGAGATTTTGGATGATGAGGTTCGCGCGATAATCTGCCCGGACAAAATCAATACGTCCGATTGGCTTGCGGTGGGCAGGGCCTCGCATCGCAAAGGTTTCCGAACCACGGCGACCATGATGTTCGGCCATGTCGAAACGCTGCGACATTGTGCGCGGCATCTGATCGCGATCCGCGATCTGCAGGCGGAGACTGGTGGCTTTACCGAGTTCGTCCCATTGCCTTTCGTGCATATGGAAGCGCCAATGGCCCTGAAGGGCCTCACCAGGCTCGGTCCGACGTTCCGCGAGGTTGTACTGATGCACGCCGTTGCCCGGCTGGCGCTTAATCCACATTTTGGCAATATCCAGGCCAGTTGGGTCAAGCTGGGTAAAGCCGGCGTCAGCGCATGTCTCAAGGCCGGCGTCAACGATCTGGGCGGGACGCTGATGAATGAAAGCATTTCGCGCGCGGCCGGCACGCAGCATGGGCAGGAACTGCCGCCGCGCGAGATGGAGGCGCTCATTACCGCATTGGGGAGAATTCCCCGCCAGCGCACGACATCCTACGGCAAGGTCAATGCTGAGACCCATCTTCGCGGGGTGAAGCCTTCCCCGCTCGCACCCATCGTCCTGACGCCTCCGGTCAAGCGGAAGGCCATTTCAACAAAACAAATGGAGAGCATATAACGTGGCACAAGATAAGAAGAGCATCGCGATTCTGGGTGGAACGGGAGCCGAGGGTGGAGGTCTGGCGCTTCGCTGGGCGCACAAGGGATATGAGGTCATTATCGGCGGTCGGTCGGCTGAACGGGCCAACGCCGCGGCCGATGAGATAAACGCACGGCTCGGCACGCAAATGGCGAGAGGCGCGGCGAACGCGGAAGCGGCCGCCGCTGCCGATATTGTCGTGCTTGCGGTTCCCTATGCCGCCCAGAAATCGACGATCGAGGATGTTCGCGCCGGCCTGCTTGGTAAAATTCTCATCGATGTGACCGTGCCGCTGGTGCCGCCCAAGGTGAGCCGGGTGCAACTGCCCGAAGGCGGTTCGGCGGTGGAGGCGGTCCAGATCCTGCTTGGCAGCGAGGTGCGCGTCGTGTCGGCATTCCAGAATATTTCCGCCCATCATCTGACCCATCTGGACGCTGAACTCGATTGCGACGTCCTCGTCAGTGCGGACGATGCATCGGCAGCGGACGAAGTCGTTGCCCTGGCGCAGGCGATCGGACTGCGCGCGTGGAATGCTGGCGTGCTGGCGAACTCCGTAGTGGCCGAAGCGCTTACATCCGTACTGATCGCGCTCAACCGCCGCTACAAGGTTCCGGCTGCCGGGATACGGATCACGGGCGTTCCTGTGTAATCGTTACTAGGTTACTGTGGAATGAGGCGCAAATAGTCTGCCACTCATTCCCCGATGGAGGGCAGATTTCCGGGCTGTTTTTCAGCCCTTTGCTTTCGATCGCGCACCAGCCATGCCGCATAGGCATAATGTGCGGCAGCCCACAGCATGACGACCGACGTGAGTACCAGCGCATCACTGGTCGCTGTGGCAAGTGAATTGGAGCAGGCGTGGGCCAGCATCTCGGCACTGCCGGCTGGCGCGCGCCCCCCCGGACAACTGGTGACGAAGCTACCGGGCATATCTGCGGGGAAATAGCCCGCCGCCCGAAAGTCTATAATGTAGCCGGTGATCAGTGGCCCCATGCCCCCCACCAGGCCAATGATCATGAATACGAGTGCTGACGCCGTAGCGCGCATGCGTGGGGTCACCATTTCATGGATCATGCCGAATGTCGGCCCGACATACAACATTTTCAGTGCGGCGGCTGGCGCGATGAATGCGGCGGCCAACAGGATCGTCGGCTGCTGGAATCCGATGATGAACAGCGGCGCGGCCACAGCCATGCCGGCGGCGGGAACGATGCCGAACCGTGCCATGCCGAGCGGACGGAGCCGGTCGCAGATCATTCCGCCGAATATGCTGCCGATCGTACCAAATATGCCCATCGTGACGCCATACATAAGACCGGCGTCACCAAAGCCCAGACCGTACCGGCGGATGAAATAGGGCGCGGAGAATTGGGCAAAAGCGTAGCTTGCGACGAGCACCAACGCCGCCGCAATGACCATGTGGCGACTTTGCGGCTGGCCCAGAACGATCCTGCATACGGACATCAGGCTCGGTACCGGCTCGCTGCTTTTGCCGATGCTGCTTGACGGACCGCGAAACGGGTCACGAAAGAGTAGAAGGCATATAAGAGCGAGGACGACGCCGACCGCTCCAAGGGTCCAGAAGGCCTCGCGCCAGCCCAGACGCTGCACGATCTGACCACCTGCAACCGCACCGACGATGCCGCCAACGCTTACGAAACTCATGAGGATCGCGATGGCGGTGGTCCTGCGGTCGCTACTGAAATAATCCGCGACCAGCGATTGGGAACTGGGGGAACAGCCTGCCTCGCCGACACCCACGCCTGCGCGCGCCAGAAACAGGTGCATGAAGTTGCGAGCGGCTCCGCAAAATATCGTCATGAGCGACCAGAAAAACAGACAGGCGGTGAGCAGTCGCCAGCGATCAACCCGCTCGGCGATCCGGGCGATTGGAATCGCCATTGTGCTGTAGAGGACCGTGAATGCGAGGCCCCCCAGCCATCCGAGCTGGGTATCTGTCAGTTGCAGGCTGACTTTCACCGCTTCGCCAGCGACCGACATGATCACCCGGTCGGCCTGACTGAGCATCATAATCAGGCAAAGCACGCTCAATATTACGGCATTGCTATGTTTGGGTGGGCCCGCGCCGTCTTCAAAATCTTGCTTGGTAGACGCTGTTTCATGCATGAGCCCGGTTTCCGATATGCTATGATGGCTGCATTTCTTGGGTTGGCTGAAAGCTGTGCTTCCATCGGGGGTCATGCGGTCAAAAGCCGAAGGTGATCCCGATACGCCATCGTCTGGTTGCCCCGCATCCCGGCGAGCTGGCTGCCCGATGCTGCCCGCAGCATGAAGAGCACGTCCCAGAAGGCGAGGTCCTCATATCGTTTTCCTGTTCGCTGCTCATACAGGTCCAGAAAACGGTCGCGCTCGCGCTGCTGCACCGACGGGCTGGAGCCAAAGAACTTGACCAACGCCCCGCAATAAAAGGCTACATCCCAGGCAGGGTCCGTCAGCTTGGCCAGTTCCCAGTCTAGAACCGCGACGACCGAGTTGCCCTCGAAACGATAATTGGAGATGTTCGGGTCGCCATGCACCAATGCTATGCGTGAACGCGAAGGCAAACGCTCTTCAAGCCAGGCGATCGCGCGAAGAACGAGAGGGTCGTCGCCGACCCCGCGCCCTTGCACGATCTGGATCATATGGTGCAACGCATCCCGCGCGCAATTTTCCGAGGAGGGGACATCGAGTATCTGGTCCAGACCGTTTGCTCGCCAGTCGAGTTGATGGATCGAGGCCAGCACGTCGATATAGGATGCGAGCTTCGCGTCACGCTGCGGATCGTCGAGCGGAAAGAAACGCGGCCCGGTCTCTCCCCCCACGCAGCGCATCGCAAGGAAGGGCTCGTCCAGCAGTTGGGCATCCAGTTCCAGCCATAATGGTTCGGGTGCGGGTATCGCGGTAGGCGCAAGCGCGCTTAGCAAAGCGAACTCGTCTGCGATCTGCATGTCGAAAGGCGAGGCCACGCCCTCCTTCGATGATCGCCGGAGAACGAAGGGAAATGGCTCACCTTTGACCGTGCAATCGATGCGCCAGGTCTCGTTGGAATAGCCGCCAGCAAGCTTGGTCACGCCTGTGATGAGGACGGAAGATCCCAGACGCGCGCCCAGCCAGTCGGGCAGGCGTTGCAGTAGTATTGGCGCGAGACCAGGGACAGCATCGCTCATACCTAACGCCGCCTGGCAAACATGGCGGTGATGATCACGCCATAACCGACGTTGCCTTCATGCGTGAACCGGGCGAGCATCGGCCCGTTCATATAGCCGTGCTCCTGGCGAAACGCGGCATCGGACATATCGAAACTCTCTCCCTCGACATGCAAAGCAAGGCGCTTGCGCCCATAATATCCTTTGAAATACCCATTTCCCTCGGGCGACCGCTGAACATAGGGCGTTGCCTGCAGCTGGGTCAGTCCGCCAATCTGGTCGGTGAGCGTGAGCGTTACAGATACCGCGTCGCCATTCTCACCACGCTCGATGCGCGGCTCTGCCCAATTGCAAAAAACCGTGCCGGGGCCGTCGCTGTTTGTCGACATAATCGCCCCGTCGGCGATGAGCAGTTCGCCATGCATGCCGGTCCAGAACCATCCATGGAGCGTGTAGTCGGTAAATTCGGCCGAAATCCATGCCCGGCGCGTCTTGTCCTCGCGTGGAGCCGGTTTCGCGACTTCGCCGACAGGTGCGTGGGTCTTGGGGTCGATCACCTGATTGGGGAACGCCCCGCGCACGCCCCAGGAACGGTCGCGTGATCCGATCAGTCCTGCATCGAACCGCGTTCCACCGATCTCCACCCAGCCTTGGTACGACCCGCTCTGCATCACATGCATCTGGTGATGTTCAACCATGTTGTTGCGCCTGATGAACACAGGCCGGAACTCAAATGCGGGGGTACGGGATCGGAATGTCACATCGCAGTGCACACCAAAGCCGTTGTCATCGGTCCAAATGCGCCAGACACGCATCGGTTCGACAACTTCGATATGCAGCGGCCCGATGTTCAGATTGCCGCGATCATGAAGAAGAGGCCGCGCGACCCGCATATTATACTGTTTGTCGCCATGAACACCGCAGACCCAGCCATCGATCATGTCGCGGTTGGGAAACACGCCGAAGCCGATCTGGAACAGGAAATCAGTGCCTGCGGCGTGAATGTTGAATAGACCTCGATCCTGAAATCTTGGATCGCCGGTAGCAACATGGTCCAAAGTGTCGATGGTCTGGTGGATCAGATAGTCGTCGAACGGAGTCAGCATCGTGATATGGCCTGTTCAGTCGGTTTTGCGTCTTGCATGCTAAGCGGGGGGCAATTGGCGCCTTATCCGCCGAACCGGTAAGTCGCGCGCAGCATCACCTGTCGGCCGCGGCTGACATAGGCTTGGGTGTCGGCAAACGTGCCGGCCAGCCCACCAGGCGCTGTGCCCGTGCCAACGACGCCGGAACTGCGCAAGAACGTGTATTGGTTGGTAAGGTTCTTCCCCTGGATGGCGAACTCCCATCGCCTGGAGCTGTCGCGGAAACTCATCGTCGCATCCACAAGCGCATAACTGTCCTGCACCCCACCTGGATTGCCTGTCGGGTCGGTGTCCATCGAGCTGAGATAGGAAATGTTAGACGTAAGCCCGACCTGTGCGCCGCTGGCGAGGTCGATATTGTAGGACAACCCGCCATTGATCGACCATCTTGGTGAACGGGACAGCCGCTGACCAGAGCGATCCTGCAACGAATAGGTGCCGTTCGCGGCCCGCGCGCCAAAATTGCAGCCTTGCCCCTGTGTTTGGCCGCGATAGCAGGCGACGATATACTCGTCGAATACGCCGCGGGCGTAGGCTACTGCGCCGTTGAGCGACAATCCCTCGATTGGCGTGCGGAAATCGGCGGTAAATTCGACACCATCGGTGGAAACGCGACCGGCATTCTGCGTGCTTAAAATGCCGCCGACATTGGTGGAAATTTGCAGGCCCTTGAGATTGTAGGTGTAAGCGGTGAGATCGACCCTCAAGCGGCGATCGAACAAGAGCGCTTTCACCCCGCCTTCGAACCCGGAGACCGTCTGCTGGTCATACCGGACATCGCTATTGGCGATCCGGACGCCCGGAGCATCGAAGCCGCCCGACAGGAAGCCTTCCTTATATGACCCGAAAATGGTGGTTGATCCGTTGGGACGGTATGCGATCGTCGCTTCCGGCGAGAAATTCTTCCAACTCGCGCGGGTGACGGCCAATTTCTGATTAACAGGCGGAAAGCCGGTCTTTACGTCCGCAAGGTGTTTGCGCTCATAAGAATAGCGACCACCGCCGCTCAATTCCAATCCTTCGAACGGGGTGAGGATGACCTGTCCGAAACCAGAATATGCCTTGCCCTTTTGAATTAGGTCCCATGAAGATCCGGGGGCCAGGGCCACGGCGCCACTATATGTCTGGGTCAGGCTGTGGATGTCGCTGTCGGAAAGGTGCGTGCCGACCACGAAGTTGAAGAATGAATCGAAGCTGCTCTGCAGACGAATTTCTTGTGATCGCTCCAGGAAATCGAGTTCGATCGCTGCAGGCCTGATGCCGGCGGGGTTAGCGGTCGCTGCGGTGTTGTCGTTCATCCGCGACTTGAGGTCGTAAACTCCTGTGATTGAGGACAGTGTAAGGTGATCCGTGACGTTCCATGACAGGTTCAGACTGTAAAGCCCCTGTGTCTGTCGTAGGAACGGCTGACCATCCCCGAAACGCGTATTCACCGCGTTGGCAAATGGTCCGGGCGTACCAAAATAGGTCTTATCGTCGGCCTTGCAGGCGATCGGATCGCCCAGCTGGGACTTTCCGGTCGGGCAATCGACCAGCTGACTGTTGTCGAGTGGGCCGTTGGTGCGGAGCGATGAATAATTTGCCCGGAGGACAGCTGTTAATGTCGTGCTAGGCTCATATTTCACCGTTCCGCGAACAGCATATTCCTTTGCCTTCCCAACATCTCGATTGGACGGCGCATATATGTTCGCCGGATCGATCAGGTTTTCAGCAAATCCTTTGAGATGGGATGCGTAGACGGCCACTCTTGCCCCGATTTCCTGGGTGATAGGACCGGAGATGAAGCCCTCGGCGGTGAATTCTGACCCATAGGGTTCGTAGCCGGCGCTGATCTTGGATTGCAGCGTAGAGGTAGGCTCCGCCCCGGCGATCGAGATCACGCCAGCGGGGCTGTTCTTGCCGAAGAAGAGCGCCTGGGGACCCTTGAGGACTTCAACCTGGGCCAAATCCATCATGGCGAGGCGGCGCACGACAGAACGCGACACCTGCACACCGTCGATATTGAACGATACGGCCTGATCGGCTGTAGGATTGCTTTCAGATCCCGAGATGCCGCGGATGGCGACGATCCCCTGCTGTGAGCCGCCGCCCTCGCCGGACAAGAGATTGGGTGCGAGCTTGTTGAGTCCGTCGATTGTATTGATGCCCAGCTGATTGAGCCGTTCGCCGCTGACTGCGGTCATCACCACAGGCACTGAGATAGACGTCTCAGCGCGCTTGCGCGCCGTCACAATAATATCTTCTTCACCGATATTTGTGGAGGCCTGCTCCTTCGCGGCGACTGGCGTGGTGTCGTCCTGGACCGGCGTACTAAAGGAGGCAGGGGTGGCTTTGACCGGCAGCGGCTTATTCAATTTTACAATGGCGATAGCGCCCGAGGCGTCTCTTGTCGCGTCGAAGCCACTACCGACCAGCAGCGTCCTCAATGCCGCCTGCACGGACATCGTGCCCCTAAGGCCAGCTGTACGGATGCCGCCCATCTGATCAGCCCGAAAAACAATCTGGATGCCGGACTGGCGCGCAAATGTGGAGATTGCTGCGCTGAGGTCGCCTGCTGGAATTTGGAAACTTTTTGTCTGCGCGACCGCAGGCGTGGCGAGGGCTACAAGGCAGGTACTGGCTACGAGCGCCGTCGCTATGGATTTAGGCAAGTACATTTTGATCCTCTCCCCGAGACAATTTTTTGTCTTTCAATGGGAAGAGTGCTGGAGGCGCAAACCCCCTACGTTATTTTTGCGAAATTTTTATCTCCGCGTCACTCTCCTCGATGCGCAAGCCGTATGCGTCGCACATCAGGCGTGAAAATCCTTCGACATTTCCGGTCTTGAACGCGCCGTCGATTCTGATTGCGGCGACCCTGGCATCGGCAATCACCAGTTTCTTGTCGTTGTAGCGATTGAATTCCCGCGCAGCCTCATCCAGCGGCGCATGACTGAATATTATCATGCCGCTCCGCCACCCAAGCATCGCCTCTACCCCTGCAAGATCGTTGCTATGCACATAGGATGCGCTGCGCTCGGAAATCGCCCAGCCGCCCCGCTTTAGCTTCAGCGTGCTCCCCACAGCACTGTTGGCCAGTCCCAGTTGCACTTCGCCTTCCAGCACCGCAGTTCTGATCGTGCCTCGATCCTTGCGGATCGCAAATTTGGTTCCCAGATCGACGACCTCATAACGGCCGACCAGCACCTTGAAAGGCCGCGTGGCATCATGGGAGACATCGAAATAGGCTTCCCCCTGGTCGAGCAGGACCAGCCTGCTTTGCCTGGTCATGGCGACACGGACACTGCTTCTTGCGTCCAGTTCTATCCGAGTCCCGTCCTCGAAGGACAGAATCATCGGTTGGTCAGTGCTTGCAAATTGTCGATAGTTGGACGCCTCTGGTTCCCGCAGTACCAAGAATGCCGCCAGCAACAATAGTAAAGACGCTGCAATGGCCGCAGCTCCGCGAAGCGAAGCGAACGTCCTGATGAGGCGCATGGCCATAGGCGGTGGCAGCGGCGCAGCGTCGATGGCTCGTATCCGATCGGCGGATTTCCAGCCGTATTCCAGCCTCCAGAAGACCGCTTTATGGCGATCCGACTTATCTAGCCATGCTTGAAACTGGGCCTCTTCCGTTGGCGACCATCCGGCTTCTTCGCGGGCTAGGAGAAAGAGCGCGGCGCGCTGTTCGATCTGTTCAGTCACGGTCACCCCCCTTCACTAGATGCGTGACGTTGTATCGCTTGTCCCGTCGTATTCGGCCCTTGCCTCCCAGCATAAAGTCGACAAGTGCGCGCATGCCAAACGTTAGCTGACGTTCAACAGCGGCGACGCTGACGCCGAGTCGCTCTGCGACCTCGGTCGTCGTCAGCCCCTCTACTTTTCGCAACCGCACCATTTCCCGGCAGCGGGGCGGCAGGTGATCCATGGCTTCAATCACGCGGCCCAGTTCTTCCCTTGCCGTCGCATGTCTCTCGGGCGTCAGATAATCGTGATCGCTTGTTACCTGCTCCATATCGGCAAAAAAATCGAAAGAGACGATCTTGTCGCGTTTCGCGCGTGAAATAAGAAGATTTCGGGCTACCGCAAACACATAAGCCTGGCCGTTTTGCGGGATTTCCTGCCTCGCGCCAGTCAATGTTCTTTCATACACGTCTTGCAGCATGTCGTTGATTTCGCTTCGATTCTTCCATCTGGCTCCAAAAAAGCCGAGCAATTGCGCTTCCATCGGCAAAACGACCGCGATGAACCACGTCTTGATCCGCTCCTCGTTCATCGCTCTCCCTTTGAGAATTAAGACATGCGAACGTCAAAATACCCTACGCTCAATATTTATCTTGCCGGGGCGGCCCTTGATGTATCCAGCGCATCGAGGGATTTTCGGGCCGTCGCGCTTGATGATAGTTAGCCGAGCCTGCTGCAAACGATAAGGTAAGGGTGTCTCCATTCGCTACCTTTATGATCGTGGGCAGATCGGGATGTGGGACCCGTCTTGCCGCCGCGACAAAAAAATGAACGGCAATCGTCGGAAATCGCGTTGTCATGTATCTTATACCCGTCGACTAGGCGTCTCTTGAGGATGAAGCATGTGGTAGGGTGCCGCAGCGATATCATCGCATGGGTCGGGAGCAATATCGTTCCCTACGAAGGGGATCTGCGTGCTTGGCTTCGTCGCAGGGCGTTGCCTGCTCAGGATATCGATGACATCGTCCATGACGCCTATTTATGCATCGCTCAATTGTCTGATGTGAAGCATATCATGAATGGTCGCGCTTACCTCTTCACCACAGCGCGGTCCGTTATGCTTCGACGCATTCGTCGCGATCGCATCGTTCGCATAGAGAGCATGACCGAAGTTGAAGCCATGAGATTGCAGGATACCGATCCGGGTCCCGAACGGCAGGCGAGCGCCCGACAGGAACTGGCGCGCGTTCAGCGCCTGATTGCCGCGCTTCCTGACCGTTGCCGTGAAATTTTCCAACTCCGGCGCATTGAAGGCGTGCCTCAGCGCCAAATTGCCGAACGTATGGGACTAGCTGAACATATTGTGGAGGCGCAGGCAGTTCGCGGGTTGAAGCTCATTATGAAGGCCATCGCACAAGAAGAGGGGAACCTGGACCGACTGCAAGGAATACGACATGAGCAAATCCGACCTAGGCGGCAAGATGATTGAGGATTACGCAGCGCGATGGGCTACCACGCTCGACTTCGGAGTTTTGTCTGCGGAAGATGAAGCGACACTCAGCGATTGGTTGGCCGAAAACCCGCTCCATGTTGGTGCGCTCCTGCGCGCCCAAGCAACGCTTGCCTATCTGGATCGCGGACGAGCCCTTGCATCCGAGTTGGAGTCGTCGGACAAGCCGAGTTTGGCAGAAGCTGTCGCCATTCCCAGCCGTCGGCACTTTCTTCAGTTGTCGACCGGCGCTGCCGCGCTGGCGGCGGGCTTTAGCGCGATATTTGTTCTGCCTCGCCTTGGTGGCAACCAAATCCAGACAGACATTGGCGAAGTCCGCCGAGTGCCGCTGGCGGACGGATCTGTTGCGGTTCTCAATACGGCCAGCCGCCTGGCAGTCGCGTTGCAGCCGGGCCAACGCACCATTGCGCTTGAGCAAGGAGAAGCCTGGTTTCAGGTTGCACATGACAAGTCGCGTCCCTTTGTGGTGGAAGCCGGAACCGTACGTGTGCGCGCCGTCGGGACGGCCTTCGCGGTACGCCGACGCGGGGAGGGGGCCGATGTGCTCGTCACGGAAGGCGTCGTCGAAACCTGGATAGATGGACAGGAAGGAAGTCGGCGTCGCCTCGGCGCGGGCGCTCGGTCTTATGTCGCTGCGACCAACGATACCGTAGGTTCGGGCGCTGACGAGGAGGTGTCACCCGATGTGGAGCGGGCACTGGCGTGGCGTGGCGGCGAAATCGTCCTTGATGGCGAGACGGTCGAATATGCGGTGGCCGAACTCAACCGCTATAATCGTCAACATATTGTCATCGGTGACGCATCCATCGGACAGGAGCGTCTGGTTGGCTATTTCCGAACCGGAGACCCAGGAAAGTTTGTCGCAGCGGTCGCTGATATGACCGGTGCGCGTGTCGTTCGTAAGGACGGCGAAATTCTACTTACGCGATAACCCGGCTGACAGCGGGTGGCGCGTAAACGATCACGCCCAGTACAGACCGCAGAGTCCGGTGACTTACAACATGCTCATTTTGACAAAAATGTGAAAAAATAAAATCTCCCCCGTCGGAAAGGGTTCTGTCGTGCATCAAGGCATTAGGGAAGGGCGCGATTGCGTGCCGTCGACTTGGGGGAAATCTATGGGGATCTCGATCGCAATTGTCGCGGCCATAACCGCTCAACCTGCAGTAGCGGAAGTGCGCGCATTCGCCATTCCAGCGCAGCCCGCCAGCTCGGCTATTGCTGAATTCGCCAAGCAGTCCGGCCTCCAGATTCTAGCGAGCGAGGGCCTGGTACGCGGCAAGCGGGCCAACGCGGTCATTGGTCGGCTGGAAGTCGAAACCGCGCTCCGACGCCTTCTCGCCGGCACCGGGCTCGTAGCCAAGCAGCCATCTGATTCTACAGGCATCATCACGATCAGGCGAGCGGCAAATGTACCTGACACCCAGTCTTTTGCTCCGGCAGTCTTGACTCAGGGCGAACTGAACATTCCAGATGGAGATATAGTCGTCACTGCGCGACGTCGCAACGAGACGTCGATTTCTGTTCCGGTCGTCGTAACCGGCATCAGCAAGAGTGAAATCGACCGGCGCCATCTAACTCGCGTTGAAGAATTGAACGCTGTCATACCGCAACTCCAGATAGGGCAGGGTTCGATTCAGGGCGGAAGTATCGTACTGCGCGGCATCGGCGCAAACGCCAACACAACAACAGCGGATCAGGGCGTCACCTTCAACATCGACGGCGCACAGGTAGCCCGGTCGAGCGTGCGCCGCATTGGCCAGATGGACTTGGCGCAAATCGAAGTCCTGAAAGGTCCGCAAGGACTTTTTTTCGGCAAGAATAGCCCCGGCGGCGTGATTTCGATGCGGACTGCAGATCCAACGGGCAAATTTGAAGCAAAGTTATCGACGCTTTACGAGTTCATCGGGCGAGAGGCCCAGATCGACGGCTTCGTTTCAGGACCGGTGACAGATACGTTGGGTGTCCGCGTCGCGTTTCTTGCCTCCCACATGTCAGGCTGGGAGAAAAATATCTACCCGGCAAGCGAGCCTTTTGGCGTATCCCGAAGTCGACTACCCCACGATCGGGAAGTCGCGGGTCGACTGACGCTCAAATTCGACCCTTCGGAAATATTCGACGCCCGATTCAAGCTGAGTTACGGCAAGCTGAAAAGCGCAGGCAATCCATCTACCAGGCAATATATCTATTGCCCGCGCGGCATCCCGCAACTGGCGCTTGGAGCCAGGGCCGCTGCGGAGACCTGCAAGGCCGATGACAAGGTGTCCTATACAGGCTTCGGACCGAACTTTCAGGGACTTGGCCTGAACGACGGTGATCCCGTTCTCGATCAGCAGCAACTGCTAAGCTCGCTGGAACTTAATTATCGACCTTCCGAAACACTTACCTTCACATCGTTGACCAGCATCTACAAGGCGAAGATTGATTGGGTCTCTCCTTATCTCTCTACCTCCGACGTCAGCCGGGTAATCGTTGGCGACTATCATATCGATCTGCGGGAACTGAGCCAGGAATTGCGGTTGGCCAGCAGCTTTCAAGGACCGGTCAATTTTCTCGTCGGCGTATATCTTCAGGACAGCAAATTTCTTTATGACTTTCAGGATGTGCGCAATCCCAGCAATCCCTTCAAGATCAGTGGCGCGGACCTGAATCTCGGGGGGGCACATGCGTCGGTATTTGGCCAGATCCGTGTCAATCCGGTCGAGAGCGTCGAAATATCCGGAGGCGGTCGCTATTCCTGGGAAAAAAAGAAGGTGTCGTTCAGAAACGTGGCGAACATACCTCTTCCTGCCGACCCCGATCATACATGGAAGAACTTTTCCCCCGAATTGAGCGTCGCATGGCGCCCCACCACCAAGCTAACCGTCTTTGCGAACTACAAGAGGGGTTTTCTTAGCGGCGGCTACACGCCAAGCGGCGTTCCCTATGAGCAACAAGTCACCAAAGGGGGCGAGGCTGGCGTCAAGGCGTTGTTGTTCGGAAACCGACTACGCGCCAATTTTAGCGCCTATCATTATGTCACCACTGGATTGCAAGTCACATATCTCGATGGCACGCAGTTTGCGATTGCGAACGCTGGCAAGGGTACGGTCAAGGGTATTGAAGCCGACCTGAACTGGCAGACCGGTGTCGAGGGTCTTACCCTGCGCGGCGCGCTTGGTTACAACAGCGCTCGCTACAACATTTACAATGCCGGTTGTTACCCTGGGCAATCCATCGCCGCGGGTTGCAATTTCGGCCTTCGTCCGACGGGAGCATATTCCTTACAGGATCTTCGGGGGCGCCCCTTCAACAATGCGCCTGACTGGTCTGGTAACGCGGGCATTAATTATGAAAGCGATTTGGACGGAGGCTGGCGTCTCGGTCTGTCGACCGACGCGAGCTACTCCAGCAGCTACTATACAGAGTCGAATCTCGCGCCGAGCAGCAGGCTTGGCGGCTTCTGGATGCTGGACGCCAATATTCGGCTGAAGAGCGGCGACGGACATTGGGAGGCTGCGTTGCTGGGCCGTAATCTGACTGACCAGCATCCCTATCAGCTCTCGAACTCGGTTCTGTTCACTGGCGGTCCATCGGGAACGAGCGGTCCAACTTTCGACGCGGATCGCTACGCCATCGTCAACAGAGGGCGGCAAGTCTCGCTCCAACTCACCTACCGCTTTGGTTCGCACTGACAGGCCAGACCAGTGTCCAGTGATGGCAATCCAATCAGTTACAGGATCAATGGTATGACAACTGACACGAGCATAAGGAATAATCAGGCCGCGCGCATAGATGAAGTGTCCGGTGTTTCGCGCCGCGCGGTGGCAGGTGGCTTCGCCGCTCTCGTCGCTTCGCTCGCGGGAGCAGGAGCAAACGATGCTGCTGCAAGCGAAAAGGTGGCGAGGCAATATTGGCCGATTTCCTCGGGTACAGATTTTGCTACCTCGGACTCCGCCTATCTCGATCCTGATTATCCCTCGATGCATTTTCCGCACATTTTTATGAGCAAGGGCAAGGTGATCCAGTCGTTCATGTGGCTAGCTGACGGACCAGGGGCGAGGGGCTGCGTCATCCTCTCACCTCAGCGTTATGGTGGCGACTGCCTCGACAGTCTTGTGCCAGCGCTGGTCGGCGCCGGTATCCATGTCCTGCGCTTCAACCCGCGCGGAATGTGGGACGACAAACAGGAATATTCCTTTGTTACTGCCCTAGAAGATCTGCAATCGGCCGTGGCTTTTTTGCGACAGGACGGGGGACAGCATATCGTACCGCCCGGCACGGGTATTCCCCGATCCTTTGCGGTTAATCCGGATCGCATTGCTGTCCTTGGAAAGAGCGGCGGCGGCGGTATGATGGGCTGGATCGGCGGTGCCGAGAACCCGGACCTCAACACGGTAATATCGGTGGGACCCGGCATATTGCCCGAGCGACCATTTTCACCAAAATACGCGAAATTCTTTAGCGACCTGAAGGAATCCACAGGGGGACGTGTCGATCTTCGGAAGGAGCTCGAGGCTTTGTCCCCTGCCGAATATGCTCGCTTCGACATGATGAAGGCTGCGCCGAAGCTCGTTGACAAGAATGTTCTTTTGATAGGGCATTCCATTCGAGAATATGTGGACACCCATCACAAGCCCATCGTGCAAGCGATGCAGAACGCTGGCGCGAAGCATTTTGCGCAGGTGATCCTGGAGGCCAATGATTATTATCTGACCGCGCGTATTGCGATGGCCAGATTGGTGATTGCTTGGCTCAAAACAGAGTGCGGCTTCTAGTTATCATGCTCTTCGCGAAGGGTGAGGGGGCGACAAGGCTGATGGGCGTCGCTGTCGAGCGCTGAGTGCAGTCTCAGACAGCTTCATAGTTGAGTAGCCTGGTCGCATCGCGGGTTTGGAAAAAGATTCAACATCTTAAAGTGTCGCATCGCCTCATCGGCTAAATGCCATCGTCACAGAAGGCGGTGAATATTCCCGCGCGTCAAATAAAGCAGGTTTTATAGATCGTATATTGGGGGAAGTATGAAAAATACAAAACGCATTAGTGTCAGTTTGATGGCATTGGCATGGTCTGGTGCTGCCGTCGCTCAATCGAACACTGTTTCAGCTAGTCAAATCGAAAATTCTGCGACTGATCAGGGCGAGGAGCTGATCGTCACTGGTTCCCGGGTTGTCTCCAACGGTAACGCTGCGCCTACGCCCTTGACCGTGCTGTCGACCGAAAAGCTGCTTGAAACAACACCATCGACGATCGCCGAAGGCCTTATACGCCTGCCACAGTTCGCCAGTTCCTCTCCCACACGGCTGTTTCAAACCAGCGGCCCGATCGGCGCTTTCCTGGACCTGAGACGGTTCGGTGTGAATCGAAATCTGGTCCTGCTGGATGGTAGCCGCCTGCCACCCACCGCAGCTTCAGGTGCCGTCGACATCAACATAGTTCCGACAGGCTTGGTCAAGCGTGTCGACGTCGTCACCGGCGGGGTCTCGGCGGTTTACGGCTCGGATGCCGTAACCGGGGTCGTTAACTTCGTCCTCGACAACAAGTTTAATGGCCTAAAGGGCGTCGCCCAAGTCGGAACGACCAAATATGGTGACAACGACAACTGGAAATTCAACGTCGTAGGCGGGACGGACGTGCTGGGAGGGCGCGGCCACATAGTGGGTAGTTTCGAGCATTACGATGCCGATGGCGTGAACCATGAAGGCTTCAAGAAACGGCCCGGCATAGCTAACGACCCCACCGTTGTAGGGGCTGGAACGCAAGCCAATCCATTTCGCCTTATACCCGATGGGCGCGTCACCAGCATCGTCCTGGGCGGACGCATCACCTCCCCGACCAATGTTCCTGCATTACGAGACGTGTATTTTCCGACCAATGGCGTGCCGGCTCCGTTCATTCACGGGACGGCCTATGGCAGCACGGAAAGCGGCGGCAGCGGTTCCATCTTCGATACGAGCTGGCTGGCCGCGCCCTTGCGCAGCGACAGTGCATTTCTTCGCTTCGATTATGATCTGACCAGCGACATCAAGGCCTATGTTCAGGGCAGCTATAACGCGGCTTACTCCACTTATGCGGTCGGCGTGAATTACCTGTTTCCCGGTGCGGCCGTGTTTAGCGGCAATCCGTATATTCCAGCGTCGATCCAGTCGATCATGACGGCAAACAACGTGCCTGTGATCGTCCTTGCAACCATCACGGCACCGGAAAACTACCCTCAGCCACAATCAGAGGTTTGGACCAAGAACCGGTATATCAAGACCGGACTTGACGGCAGTGCCTTTGACAACAGGCTGCACTGGAACCTCAATTACGGCTTCTCGCGAAGCACGCAGCGGAGCCAGCGCAACGGCCTTCTGGAAAACCAGAAAATTGCGGCGGCGCTCGATGCTGTCGTTGATCCGGCGACGCGTAACATAGTCTGCGCGGTCTCACTGACGCCCAATGCAAGCCAGTTTCCAGGTTGCATGCCGTTCAATCCGTTCGGGCCATCGGCGTCGTCCAGGGAAACATTTGCGTGGGCGACGGGCACCCCCGTCGCGACATTGACGAACGACATGCACGATGTGAACCTGTCCTTGAACGGTTCGCCATTTTCGCTTTGGGCCGGGCCGGTTGAGGTCGCGCTTAACGCGGAATACCGCTCGTTGTCGCTCACCAATGACAGCAACACCGAGCCGAGCTTTCGACCCGACTGTTCCTCACTCCGCCCGAGTCCGAACTGCACTGCAACCAAGCTGCGGTTCGTGGACGGCACGTCGGCGAGCATGTCCGCGAAACAAAATGTCATGGAAGTCGGCGGTGAAATCCTGGTCCCGCTTCTCAGGGATCAATCATTCTTCAAATCCCTCGATTTGAATCTGGCGGGCCGTTATACGGATTATTCAACCAGTGGCGTCGTCTATAGCTGGAAGGCCGGCCTCTCCTGGGCTCTCAACGATGATCTGCGCCTGCGCGGCACTCTGTCCAGAGATATTCGCGCGCCCACCTTGCAGGACCTGTTTGCGCCCGCCACTGTGAGCATTGTCGCCATCAATGATCTCCACACGGGGCAGACTGTGTCGGGCGTCACCCAAATCAGCTCCGGCAATGCAAACCTAACACCGGAGATCGCCAATACGAAGACCCTTGGCCTCATCTATCAGCCAGGCTGGCTACCGCGGTTCAGCATCGCGATCGACTATTATGACATCCAGCTGAAAAATGCGATCACTACCTCGGGTCCTGGACTCGACTTCCAGCGCGAATGCGAAGTCTCGAATGGAGCATCGCCCTATTGTTCGGCTCTGGTGCGGCCGCTAGCCTTCAGTGATCGTTCGCCCGCGAATGTTCCAACGGGTGCCTTCGTCCGCAACCTGAACGCGGCAAAGCAATGGACACGCGGGGTGGATGTTGAGATCAACTACATGTTCGATCTCGCCGACGTGGCGTCGAGCATTCCTGGCAGCCTGAGCATCAGGACGCTGGCTTCGTACCAGCCCGTCCTCAAGACAAAGGTTGGCGCCACGATTCCCTCGACAAATGCGGCCGGCATCGCCGGGGCCGCTGCTGTCGCCGGCGTTTCGAAACTGCGCGTGAATCTGGGGCTGAATTACACGGTCGATAGGTTCAGCACTGCCGTCAGCGTCCGTTGGCAGTCAAAGCAGCAGCCGACCGATCGGAACGTCAGCGTCGATCTGCGCGACGACATCCCCGCTTATGCCTACACTGATATATCCTGGAGCTACCGTGCAAATGTCGGCGGACATGAAGTGACACCGTTCCTGACGGTCGAAAACCTGTTCAACAAGGCGCCGCCTATTGTCGGCTATCTTTCCAGCCAGCCAGGCACCGGATTTCCGACCCCGACGGGCTTCGATGTGCTGGGACGAGCTTTCACGGCTGGGGTGAAATTCAAGATGTAGATCGGGTCTCCGACAAACGGGCGAATGCCGTTGGAGAGTTACAACAGACATCTCCCCATTGAGGGCGAAGGAGAATGAATAATGGATGACAACTCGCAATCCGATTCGGGCAAAGCGGATCACGTTAACGCTCCTGGCCAAGCTGGGATCAGCCGTCGAATGGTCTCTGGTTCCTTTGCGGCTCTGGTGGCATCCCTGGCGGGCGCTGGCGTTGCTGGTTCAGCAAAGGCAGCAACGGGATCATATAGGCCCGTAGCCTTGGGCATCGATTACGCCACCACGGACTCACCATATTACGATCCCATGTCCCCGCCGATCCATTTCCCCCACAGCTTCATGAACAAGGGGACACCCATCCAGTCGTTCATGTGGCTAGCCGGCGGAGAGGAGCCGAAGGGCTGCGTGATTTTTTCGCCACAACGCTTTGGCGGGGACGCGCTCGAAAGCCTGATCACCCCTTTGGTCAATGCGGGCATTCATGTTCTTAAGTTTATCCCGCGAGGAATGTGGGACGAAAAGCACGAATATTCGTTCACCAGCGCGGTAGAGGATTTGAATGCCGCAGTCGCGCACCTTCAACAAAACGATGGTCAGCATCTCGTGCCGGGAGCTGGGAACAAGCGCTCATATGCTATAGACCCCAGCCGAATTGCCGTACTTGGCAAGAGCGGTGGTGGAGGGATGGTCGGATGGATCAGCAATTCCGAGAATCCTGCCATTTGTGCCAGTATTTCCGTCAGCCCGCCCCTTCCGATGGAATGGCCGCCATCCGATGACGCAGCAAAATTTTATGCTGGACTTAAGGAGGCCACGGCGGGGCGTATCGATCTTGCGAAAGAACTAGGCAAGATGGGGCCGAAAGACTTTGAGCGGTTCGATATGATTAAAGCCGCGCCTAAGCTTGTAGACAAAAAGGTTCTATTGATTGGGGACAATCAGCTGAGGTATCTTAAGGGCGCTCATCAACCGTTGGTGGCGGCCATGGAACGCGCGGGCGCCAAGCACTTCTCCCAGGTCGTAATGGATGCTGACGCCTACTTCCTGACTGTGCGGATCGCGATGGCGCGACTGGTGCTGTCATGGCTGAAATCAGAGTGCAAGTTCTGAAACCAGATGTCTGAGAAGATGGTCTGTGAAGGCAAGGTTTAGCTATTCTCCCGGCAGAAGAGCTGGAACGGCGTGACCATCTTCAACTAGGTCGGTGATTTCAATTATGAAACGGAGGTAGGTTTGAGATAAGGCAGACCGAGAGACGGAACGAGCCTCCCTGAGTTAAGCGCATTCACCATTTCGGGCAGATCGACGATGAACTATCCCAACGGCCGGCCGGTACCCGGACTCGCTTCATCTGGTGCCGGAACTGGCGAGGCAATGTCGTCCGCTCCATCCGGCGAACCTGCACACCGGGCATGGGAAGATAAAACGCTGCCGTCGAAACAACGAGCAGCGCTTGTCATCGCGGCCATGACCGAGGACGAAAAGTTCAGCTGGGTGTCGGGCGCGATGGCTCTCCCCATTGGCGATATGGCAAAGCCGGACGGCGCGCTTGGCTCTGCCGCATTCTATCCCGGCATCCCCCGCCTGGGCATTCCGGCGCAGCAACAGTCTGACGCAAGTCTAGGGATCGCCAATACCGCCAATGTCCGGCCGGGCGACAACGCCACGGCGCTGCCGTCATCGCTGTTGCTGGGTGCGACGTTCGATCCGGCGGCGGCGCGGGAGACGGGAGAATTGGTCGGCCGCGAGGCATGGGCCAAGGGTTTCAATGTCCAACTGGCGGGCGGTGCGAACATCGTGCGTGAGCCGCGGGGCGGTCGCAACTTCGAATATGTGTCCGAGGATCCGCTGCTGACCGGCATCATCGCAGGTCATTCGGTCGCAGGCATCCAGTCGCAGGGCGTGGTGTCGACGGTTAAGCATTTCGCGGTCAATGCACAGGAAACCGGCCGGGTGCTGGCCAATTCGGTGCTGGGCCTCGGTGCGCTGCACGAATCCGACCTGCTCGCTTTCAAGATCGCGATCGAGATAGGCGCACCGGGCGCGGTGATGCCTGGCTATAATCTGGTGAACGGCGACTGGGCGTCGGAGAGCGATTACCTGCTCAACACGGTGCTGAAGGGCGAATGGGGCTATCCCGGCTGGGTGATGTCTGACTGGGGCGCGACGCATTCGACCGTGAAGGCTGCGCTCGCCGGACTGGACGTGCAGTCGGGCGCAAATCTGGACCCGGAGCCGTTCTTCGGCGGCCCGCTACGGTCGGCGGTGGCGGCGGGGCAGGTGCCACAGGCGCGGATCGACGACATGGTAGCCCGGCAATTGCACAGCCTGTTCGCGGTGGGCGCGATCGATACGCCTGCAAGGCCAGGCGGGGCCATCGACTATATGGCGCATCGCCTGATCGCCCAGCGCGCCGCCGAGCGCGGCATCGTGCTGCTGAAGAACCAGGACGGGATACTGCCCGCCGCGAAGGGGCTGGAGCGCTTGCTCGTGATCGGTCGCCGCGCCGATAACGGCGTGCTCGCTGGCGGCGGTTCGTCGGCGGTGTCGCCGGTGGGCAGCCTGTCGGTCGAGGGCGTCGAGGTGATGGGCGTGCCGATGGCCAAGGTCTATCATCCGTCGTCGCCCCTCCACGCGATCAGGGCCGAATCCAGCGCGGCGCAGGTCGATTTCGTCGATGGCACCGACAGGGACGCGGCGGTGACGGCGGCAGCGGATGCCGACATGGTATTCCTGTTTGCCGAGGAATGGCGGACGGAGGGAGAGGACCGGCCGGGGCTGAACCTGCCCGACGATCAGGATGCGCTGATCGCGGCGGTCGCTGCGGCCAATCCCCGAACGGTGGTGATCGTTCAGTCCGGCGGGGCCGTTGCCATGCCGTGGCTCAACGATGTTCCTGCTGTGCTCGCCGCCTTCTATGCCGGATCGGGCGGAGGAGAAGCGATCGCGGGCATCCTGTTTGGTCGCGTGAACCCGTCGGGGCATCTTCCCGTCACCTTCCCGCGCGATGTCGGGCAGTTGCCGCATCCCGAACAGCAGGATCCAGCAACAACCACCTCCAACCCCGGTATGGAGGTCAAGGGCGAGGTGTTCGATATTAACTACGACGTCGAGGGATCGGACGTCGGATACCGGTGGTATGCGCGCGAGCGACAGGTCCCGCTGTTCCCGTTCGGCTACGGGCTGAGCTACACCAGCTTCGACTATGCCGGTCTGACCGCCGATCATCGCGATGGCGCGGTCGTGGCAAAGGTCACAGTGCGCAATAGCGGCAACCGGGCGGGTGCGGCCGTCGTACAGTTGTACGCCTCGCGAACCGGACCCAGCGGCTTCGTGCCAAGGCTAGGCGGGTTCGCGCGGGTCGATCTGGAGCCGGGCGAGAGCCGCCAGGTGGAGATGTGCGTCGACCCCCGCCTGCTCGCCCGGTTCGACGCCACGGCGAGGTGCTGGGTATGCGAGGCGGGGGCCTGCGATCTGCGCGTTGCCGATAATGCTCTGGCAGATGGTTTATCGGCCACGCTCGACCTGCCGGCCGCGACCTTCACCGATTGATCGGTGGGGCGGGAGGGGCTGACATGCCTGCCTCCCACCCGCCGCCGAGCGCCGCCCATAGCTGGATCAGGTTGGTGAGTTGCTGTTCCCGGACGGCGCTGGCATCCAGATCGGCTTGGAACAGGTTCCGCTGCGCATCGAGTTCCTCGATATAGGCCGCATAGCCGCCTTGGTAGCGATCGCGTGCGAGGACGAGAGATCGTTGCAGGATGGTCCGGCGCCGCATCACGCTCTCGGCCTGCTCACGCAGGCGGCGTTCGCCCGACAGGGCATCTTCCACCTCGCCGAACGCCGTCAGCACAGCGCCGCGATAGGCGAAGGCGGCCTGGTCGCGCTGCGCGGTCGCCACGTCGAAATCGGCGGTGAGACGCCCGCCGGTAAAGATCGGTGCGAGGATGCTGGCCCCGACATCCCACAATGTCGCCGGACTCCAGCCAAGTGCATCGCTGAACAGGGCACCGGCCGATCCGGTCAGCTGCACGTCGGGCAGGAACTCGGCGCGGCGTGATGCCAGCACATGGTCGGCGGCGACCAGCGCATATTCGGCGCTCGCCAGGTCGGGTCGCCGGCGCAGCAGGCTGGATGACAGCGCTGCTGGCGTAGCCGGCAACTCCACACGCTCCAATGCGCCCCGCACGACTGGTCCGGGCAGGTCGCCGGTCAGCAGGCGCAGCGCATTTTCCTGCACACGCAGAGACTGTTCGAGGACGGGTATGGTCTGCGCCACCGCTTCATATTCGGATTGCGCCTGCGTCAACTCGAATTGCGAACTGTAGCCAAGGCGCGCGCGGTCGCTGGCGATGCGGAGCGCCTCGTCGCGACTGGTCAGCGTGTTCCGGCTGACCTCCACTTGCGCCGCGAGCGACAGCAGGATCACATAACCCCGAACGGTTGCGGAGATCACGGCCAGGCGCGCAGCGTCACGGTCCGCCTGACTGGCGACATAGCGTGCTCGCGCCGCGCCCTCCAGATTACGGACACGGCTAAACAGATCGATGTTCCATGCGCCTGCGATGCCGGGCTGTAGCGAGGCGTTGCGGGTCGACCCTCCGCTTTGGCCTGGCGCCTGCTGTATGCCAGCGGCAGCGCTGGCGCTGAGCGTCGGCAGTCGCGCAGACCGTGCCTGCCGCATCAGCGCCTCCGCCTCCTCGACGCGAGCGATCGCGCCCAGCACGTCGCTATTGTTGGCCATCGCCCGCTCGACCAGGCCGGGAATGGCCGGGTCGCCCAGTAGCCGCCACCAGTCCCGATCGACCGGCGTCGACGTCGCCGGCAGAAGGTCGCGCCATGCGAGCGGCGGAGCGACCGCAGCCGATGGCGGTGCTGGCCGGATCGTCGGCGCGCACCCGCCCAGCACCAAAGCGGCCGCGAGGATCGACGCGCGCATCACCGTTCCTGCTCGCGCGGCGACATTGCGTCGCCGGTATCGACCTGCGCGACCACCGACATGCCGGGCCGCAGGCGGCGGACGAGCGGCTGGTCGGGGTCGATCCGGATCCGCACCGGAATCCGCTGGACGATCTTGGTGAAGTTGCCGCTGGCATTGTCGGGACGGAGCACGCTGAACTCCGACCCGGTAGCGGGCGCGATCTGTTCGAGATGGCCAAGCAGCCGTGCGCCATCCAGCGCATCGACGCGGAAGCTGGCGCGCTGGCCGATCCGCATCCGCGCGGTCTGCGTCTCCTTGAAATTGCCAACCACCCACAATTGTTCGGGCACCAGGAACATCAGCTGCGATCCCGCCGCGACATACTGACCGACGCGCACAGACGCCTCGCCGATCTGTCCGTCGCGGGGCGCGCGGATCAGTGTGTTCGACAGGTTGATTTGGGCAAGATCGACCTGCGCCTGCGCTTCCTGCACCGCACCCTCCAGCGAGCCACGGGACACTTTGGTCGACAGGATCGTCTGGCGCTGGCTGTCGATATTCGCCTCGCTGCGGGTCACACCGGCCTCTGCGGCGAGCTTGCTCGCCCGCACCTGATCGCGTTCGCGCAGCGAGACGGAGCCGCGATCCGCCAGTTCGCTGACGCGCAGCAGATCGGCATCGGCGCGGACCAGTTCGGACTGCGCCTGTTGCCGGTCGGCGATCCGCGTCCGCAGCGTCGCGGCATTCTGGGCGACCGTCTGATCCCAGTTAGCCAGTTCCGCCGCAGCGATCTTCAGTTGCGCCCGCGCCTGATCCAGCTGCTGGCGATAGATGCGGTCGTCGATTCTAAGCAACAGCTGTCCTCGCTTCACGGTCGCGAAATCGCGCACCAGCACATCGACGACATAGCCGTTAACCTGCGGCGCCATCGCCGTGATCTGCCCGCGGACATAGGCGTTCTCGGTCGTCCGGTCGTCGCTGGTGAATGGCCACAGCCGCCATGCGTACAGGATCACGAGCGTTCCGATCACGAACAGGACCGCCATGGCGATGACGGCCCGCCGGGTTGGGCGGATCGTCTTGGGCGGATCGTTTGGAGCCGGCCCCGTCGGTGGCGGTGCCGACGGCATGGCGGCATCGGTCGTTTCGCTGTCGAGCGTAGTGCGGTTATCGGTCATCGGATCATACCGTTGTGGGGCTTGCGGAGGCGGAGGCGCCTGCCGCGGGTTGTGGTGGAATCTGCGCCGCCCGTGCCGTCACCGCGACTCGGTACAGCGACCAGAGCAGGAAGAGCGTGGCGAGGACGGCGTTCAGGGTGAACACATCGTTGAAGGCGCGGACATGCGCTTCCCGCGTCGCTGTCTGCGCCAGCAGGCCGACCCCCTGCGCCTGACGGCGCACCGGATCGGTGATCTGCGCGGCATAGACCTGACCTTGCTGGGCGAGCCGCTGCGCCACCACCGGATCGCCCGGATCGAGGTTAGCGGTGATCTGCGCGGAATATTCATGCTGCCGCACCTGTTCGAACGTGCCGTAGATTGCAGGGCCGGCAAGCCCGCCGATCGATTGCGTCACCGCGAACAGGACCGAAAAGGTGACGATGTGATCGGCCCCCTTGGCCAGCGCTTTCATGACGCCGGTCAGCAGCAGTGGCCCGATGAACAGGCCCGACGCGATCGCCAGCAGAAGCTGGCTGACCATCATGGTCTGCGGCCGGGTGTCGCTGGTGGCGTCGTTGTCAACCAGCGAGCCGATGATGATGAGCAGGATGGCGGAGACGAACTGGATCGGCATCGCCTTTGGCCCGAAGGTCAGCGCCGATACGGCCATCCCCAGCAAGAGGCCCGCCAGCATGACGGCGTAGAAGAGTTGCAACTGGTCCGGTCCCATTCCCAACGTCCGCAGCAATCCGGTCGCAGCATAGGTCTGTTCGGACAACAGCAGTCGCATGGTGAGCGCGCCGAACGCGAAGCGCAGCGTGTCGGCGGTGCCGAGCCAGCGCGTCTTGACCAGCGGGTTTCGCCGGTGATGCTCGATCATGAAGGCGACGATGAACAAGCCCAGCGCGGCAATTAGGGCATATGCCATCCACCGCTGTTCGGTCCACCACTGGATCCGCCCTTGCGCCAGCACCGCGCCGACCAGCGCGAAGGCAGGGGCCATCAAGGCGAATGTCAGGAAGTCGAGCCGTTCGAACGAGGCGATGCGGATGCCCGGCGGCAGCTTGAGCGTCACGCACGCGGCCAGCGAACATAGCGCGAGGCCGAACTCGAACAGGTACAGCGTCTGCCAGTCTCCGAGATCGAGCAGCGCAGGCGATATTAGCCACGCCACGGGGACCCACAGCTGCGATATGCCGAGCGCGACGCACAGCCCGCTGCCCAGTTTTGCCTTCGGGAACGCCTGGAGCACATAGAAAAATCCCAGCACGCTCATCGGCGCGGCAGCGAAGCCCGCCACGGCCCGGACGAGGATTGCCGTCTCGTAGCTGTGGATCAACAGATACAGGACCGTGACGGCGATATAGGCGAGCAAGCCAACTTCGGCAAAGCGGCGAATGCCGAATTGCTGGCGGCATTTAAACAGGATCAGGTTCGCCGAGACGTTTGTCATCACATAGGCAGCCGGAAGCCACGTCCCCTCCACCGGCGTCAGGCCCAGCGTGCCCTGGATCTGGGGCAGGTTCGCCGAGATCAGTGCATTCCCCAGACCCCCGGTCGCGCTGACCAGTACGCCGACCAGCAGATAGGACGCGCGTAAGGCCGGGCGATGCCGCGGCATCGAGGGTGACCCCGGCATTGAGGGCTTCTCATCCTCCTCCCATGCGGGAAGCGGATCGAGCGGCTGGGGCTGCATGACAGAAATCAGTAATCCCCGTGATGCGGTTGGTGACGCCGGTCGGCGGCGTCCGGTGCGGGGGCCGCTTGCCGGGGAGCGTCGTCATTCCCTGCGGACCAGCCGTTGCGAAGCACGTCGCGAAGTCCGTTCCGTGTGTCTGTCCGCCCACTCGCCCAGGCGACCGCCAGCGATCCGAGAAATATATCCTGCGCCGACAACGCCGAGCGAGCGAAGCCGTCGCGCTGCGCGGCGCGCAGGAAGCTGTCCGTGCTTTCGATAATCTCGTCGCATGTGGACTTTAGCGGCGATGCGGTTACGGACCAGCCCGCTCGCAGGGGTTCGGGAAGTCCGTCATAAGCACGCATCCAGTCGCCCAGCGCGTCGATCCACCGCTCCAGCATCTGGCCGGTGTGACCGTCACAAGCCTCGATCTCCGCCTTTTTCCGATCGAGTTTCTCATGATAGGGTGCGAGAAGTGCGACGAGCAGTGCATCCCGGGTGGGGAAGTGGCGATATAGTGTCGCACTGCCGATCCTGGCCGATTTGGCGATCGCGTCGATCGAGACGTCAACGCCGCCCTCGACAAATGCCCGGCCAGCCACGTCAAGTATGTGCGCGCGGTTTTGCCGTGCATCCTTGCGGGGCATTCGGGAGCCTGACGACGCTATCACGACAATCCTTCTTGATAAACGGGGACTGCCCCCATATCTGCATTCTCGAAACGGGGATAGTCCCCATTAACGCAATGTCGCTTTGCCAGCTAGAGGGCATCGCCAGCAGGATCGGGAAATCGCATGTCCAGGCAATTGCTCATCGGTATGGTATTTGGAAACGGCTATGGCGCGCAGCCGGGGGCCTGGCGGATGTCCGGCGTCGATCCTATGGGATTCACCAATTTCGACAATCTGGTGCGCTACGCCCAGATGGCAGAGCGCGGGAAGTTCCAGTTTCTGTTCATGCCCGACTTCCCGGCGCTGAAGCCGAACACCGGCACCGACGCGCAGCAACTGAACATCGAGCCGATGATGACCCTTGCCGCCGTTGCGCGTGGGACAGAGCGGATCGGGATGGTCGCCACCGGCTCCACGACGTTCAGCGAACCATTCAATCTGGCGCGACAGTTCAAGGCGCTCGACCTGATGAGCCACGGCCGGGCCGGGTGGAACGCAGTGCCCACCAGTGATCCCGTGATCGCCGCCAATTATGGTCGTGCGCTGCCCCCACGCGGTGAGAAATACGAGCGGCTGCATGAGTTCATTCAAATCGTTCAGGGCCTGTGGGGCAGCTGGGGCAAGGATGCATGGCTGCATGATCAGGCATCCGGCCGCTTTGCCGACATGGCGAATATTCAACCGGTCAACCTGCGCGGCCGGCATCTGGCAAGCAGTGGCCCGTTGCCGCTGCCCCCTTCCGAACAGGGGCAGTCCGTGATTTTCCAGGCCGGCGGCGGCGATCAGGGGCTGGAGGTTGCTGGACGCTATGCCAATGGCGTGATCGGCGCGGTGTTCACGATGGAGGATGCCCGCGCCCAGCGCACCGCCCTGCGCGCCGCTGCCGAACGCGCCGGCCGCGATCCGGACGAGATCAAGTTTTTCGCTGGGCTGATGACGACGATCGCGCCGGACCGGCGCGCGGCGCTGGACCGCCGGATAGCAATGTCGGGCCACAGTTTCGAGCCGCGAGTGGGTTATCTTGGACAGATGCTCGGGCTGGCGCTCGATCCGGCGCAGATCGGTGAACCGCTGACGCGGGAGCAACTCGCCGCGGCCCGCCCTTCGCCGCAGGATCCGCGCTCAGCCTTTGCGCTGAAGGTCGCCAGCGAAGGCTGGTCGTTGCGCGACGTGCTCGCGCACGGCGTCATCGATTATCATCCGATGGTCGTCGGGCCAGCGGCGGACGCCGCCGACCATATGCAGACCTGGTTCGAGGCCGGGGCCGCGGACGGTTTCTGGCTATGTCCGGACGTCTACGAAGACGGCCTCCCGCCGCTCGTCGACGAGCTGGTGCCGATCCTGCAGGAACGCGGCCTGTTCCATCAGGACTATGAAGGCGCGACGCTTCGCGATCATTTAGGCGCTCCCGCACAATATGGCCGTGATCCACGGCTGTTGGGATGACCTTTATAATCAGCCACAATGATACTCTATATGGCACTTGGCTGGATCGCGTCCTGAGTTCCTCGCGGTGCGTGGGTGGCGTTTCACTCGGGATGTTCGGAACTCTGCATGTTGCGGACCTTAACCCGTCTTATTCACCGGCGGCATGGGATGGGGTTGGCGGACGTGGCATAAGTTACTGATCTGGAATAGAGAAAGGGTGCTTAAATCATCCCTCCACGCCGGACAGAAAGTGCCACGACCGCCATGGCAGTTGATAGCCCCCTCGGTTTCTCATTCCCAGCGATTTGCCGCAAGAAAATGACTGCCGCCTTCGACGGCGGGAGGCTGACATCCGATGGTGGCGTATTGCTGCTGGCGCAGGCGGAGCGACAGCTTGGCATTGCGGAACGGCTTGTCCAGTGCATTGCCGATCCTCGCGACCAGAGCCGCGTTGTTCATGACCTCGGCGACATCCTGCGGGCTCGCATGCTGGCGATCGCCTGCGGCTATGAGGATGCCGATGATCTCGACAGTTTGCGTCACGATCCGGGGTTCAAGCTGGCGCTCGGCAAACTGCCCGGCGGCGTGATCGGCCTGGCAAGCCAGCCAACGATGAGCCGCTGGGAGAATGCGCCGACGACGCGAGAACGGGTGCGGCTGACAGGCGCGCTCGTCGATCTCTACTGCGCGAGCTATCCCACGCCGCCGGTCGCGGTGACGCTCGATATCGATGAGACGGTCGATGTCGTCCATGGCGGCCAGCAGCTCTCCTTCTGGAACGGCCATTATGGCGAGCGCTGCTTCCTGCCGATCCATGTTTATGACACCGCGACCGGCCGTCCGGTGGTGATGCTGCTGCGCACCGGCAAGAGCCCGTCGGGGGTCGAGACGGCAGGCCATGTCCGTCGGCTGATCCGGCGCATCCGCCGCCACTGGCCCGATACCCGCATCACGCTACGCGGCGATGGCCATTACGGCCGCCCCGAGATCATGGCCTGGTGCGAGGCGAACGGCGTCGACTATGTGTTCGGCCTGCCCGGCAACAAGGCACTCCATGCCGATGCCGTCATCGTCAATCGCGGGGATGCCTGTGCCACCGACCGGGCGCTGCAGGGATTGGGCGTGCTGCGCCGCTATGCCGAGACTCGTTACGCCGCCAAATCCTGGGGGCCGATCAAACGCAGGGTCGCCGCGCGGATCGAAGCCAGCACTATGGGCCTCGATATCCGCTTCGTCGTCACCTCGATCGAGCATGGTAGCGCCGAGCACATCTACGACACGCTCTATTGTGCTCGTGGCCAGGCCGAAAACCTCATCAAGCTCCACAAGACCCAGTTGAAGAGCGACCGCACCTCGTGCCGATCGGCCAATGCCAACCAGATGCGCCTTATCCTCCACACCGCCGCATATTGGCTGATGTGGAAGCTGCGCCAGACCGTGCCCGCCACCGCCGCGCTGAGGAACGCCGAGTTCGCCACCATCCGCATCCGCCTCATCAAGATCGCCGCCCGCGTCGTCGAAACCGCCAGCCGCATCCGCATCGCCTTCGCCAGCGCTTGCCCCGACGCCGACATCATCCTGCATATCGCCCGCGCCCTCAAACCCGCGCCGACCTGAACGGCGCGGCTCGGCCGCAGATCGATCCACCCTGTCCAGAAACCCCGCAAGCCTCTCTCCCAAACGCGATCGAATAGTCGCCACGGGGAAGCTCGCGCTGGCTGCCTCAACCCCAACCCCTGTTGCGGGCTACGCCGTCACGCAGCAGCCCTGTGAATAAGAGAGGTTAAGCCAACTGCGTTCGTGGTCTGCGCCGCATGCCATCGGACTGATCAGAAAGCGTCCAACGGTATCGGTTCGAACCTCTTCGCCATTGGCGGCGCAAAGGCTGGCAAATCTGCAGGTTTCAACTACTCAACCGCAATGAAAGCATCAGTTGTCGTGTGGAATAGAGCAAACTTGGTTGATTTCATGACCGCACCCAAAAATTTTATACCTGGCAATAGAATGTCCTATGCTGGCATTAAGGATCGCGAGGACGCGGAGGCAATTGCTGATTATTTGCTTTCCATTAAGTGAAAATGCATTCGTTGTTATTTAAGCTTGCTGTATAGGGATTCAGCTGCGTGCATATTGGTATTTTTAAAGAATTGGTGGCGGGTGACCATCGCGTCGCGACTACGCCGACCAACGTCGCGCGGTTCGTGAAGCTGGGCATCGCCGTGGCGGTCGAAAGCGGCGCCGGCCTGCGTGCCGGCTTCGCCGACGACGCCTATGCGTCGTCCGGCGCGACGATCGTCGCGCGCGAAGCCATCATGGCGCAAGCCGCCATCATCCTGACCGTGCGCGCGCCCGCCCCGGGCGATCTGGCCGGCATCCGTCCGGCTACGAAGCTAATCGGGGGCCTCGCGCCCTATGCCGATCCCGCGCGTCTCGGGGCCTATGCGCAGCTGGGTATCGAGGCGATGGCGCTAGAACTGCTGCCGCGCACGACGCGGGCGCAGGCGATGGATATCCTGTCGAGCCAGGCGAACCTGGCTGGCTATCACGCCGTGCTGCGCGCGGCGACCGACCTCAATCGCTGCCTGCCGATGATGACCACGGCGGCGGGATCGATCCCAGCGGCCAAGGCCTTCGTCATGGGCGTGGGCGTCGCCGGCCTGCAGGCGATCGCCACCGCCCGGCGGCTGGGCGCGGTGGTTTCCGCGACCGACGTGCGGCCCGAAGTGCGCGAGCAGATCCAGTCGCTGGGCGCCCGGCCGGTGTTCGAGGAGGTGCGCGAGGGCGACGAGATCACCAAGGCGGCGGGCGGCTATGCCGGCGAGATGAGCGAAGCCTATCGCCAGCGCCAGGCGGACCTCGTCAGCGGCCATATCGCGACGCAGGACATCGTGATCACCACCGCGCTCATCCCCGGCCGCCCTGCCCCGCGCCTCATCAGCGACGCGCAGATCGCGACGATGAAACCGGGCAGCGTGATCGTGGACATTGCCGCCGAAAATGGCGGCAATGTCGAGGGCGCGGTGGTGAACGAGACGGTGGTGCGCCATGGCGTCCTCATCATCGGGCTGACCAACGGTGCGTCGCGCCTGGCGGTCGATGCGTCGAACCTGTTCGCGCGCAACTGCTATAATTTCATCGAGGCCTTCTGGGACAAGAAGGAAAAGACGCTGGCGCAGGGCGTTGAGGGTGTGCCAGACAACGCTAAAGGCGAAAAATTTATGAATATCACTTAGTCTAAGCCTGCGACGATAGCGCGAATCTCCCGAGCCTGAGAATTTGCTTTTTTATTATCTTTATTTGGCTCCACGCTGACTCTCGGGATGTTCCGATCGAGACAGCGCCCCCCGCAGCGCAATTTTGTACGTCGTGGTAAGGAGGGCGTAGTCGCTGGCCGGGCGCGTGCATGTATGGACCGCCAAACCCCGTGTCATCACAAGCAAGGTTTCGATGCGCTCGTCGATTTCTTGAGGGGTCAACCCTGCCAGAAGCGGCTCCACAATATCGCGGATTGCGTCGCGGATTCGATCGTCAACGCGCAAAACCAAATCCAGAAACTTGGGGTTGCGTCCCGCTTCGGCAATGATTTCCAGCGTGAGCGCAGCCCGGTCATGGCTGAGCAGTCCCATCAGCTCTTTTGAGAAGGTTTCGACAACCGCGTCGATATTCCGGTCGGCATAGCCGCTCAGTTGCGCGAGGTGCGGCAGGAAATCTTCAAAATCGCGCTCACACAGTGCGATCATGATCGCTTCCTTGGTCTCGAAATATTGGTATATGTGTCCGCCGCTCATCGCTGCCTGCGCGGCAATGCTGCTCAGGCTCGCTCCGTGGAACCCATCAGCGAGAACGCAAGCCCGTGCCGCATCCAGTATCTGGGTAAGGCGCTCCGCGCGTTTTTCTTCTCGCGAAGAGGATTGTGTAGATCCTGCCATCATTCATCCTTCCCTATCGTCCCTAACAAGCTGGATTATCATTACCAAGCCGTAGCGCATCACCATAATAAGAATGGTCGACCATTTTTCTAGTTGACTTTGATGGTGAAGCGAGTGCATTTCGACCATGCAGTCGCTGAGCCCTTTATGTCGATTTGGGGAAAGCTAGGGTCAGGACCTATTAAATGGTTGAGCGGACGGCCGAGGGTGGGTCAAGGTTGCAGGAGTGCCTGAGCGCGACTACGGCGTGATCGAGCACAGCATGCTCCCGCCGCGGCCGCAGTGACTCATCTAGGTCAACGGGAGAGAGACATGTCCACGGATACTCAGCAGCAGGTTTTCTGGGAACAGCAGAACCGATCGTTCAGCGAACCCACGCCTGCCTGCGACCTGCTGCACCCGGAGGCGCGCGAGGGACAGACCGACCCGGCGCTTACGGAGACGCAATATTTCGGATTCAGCGTCCCCGAGGAGCACATCCACGGCCTGACGTACCTTTGGCACCACCCGAACCTCGGCGTCGTCAGCGGCGGCGTCTTTGTCTGGCGCGGGGTCAAGCGTGGCCCGCTGGAGGCGGAGCTGTTCGATATGGTAACCTTCGCCTCCGATGACTGCCTGGCCGGAGACCTCCACGACTACGAGCTGCCCAACGGCTATCACGTCACGACGCAAGAGCCGATGCGCAGGCACCGGCTGCGCTACGCGGACACCAGTCGGGGGAACGCGCTCGATATCTCCTATGAGGCGGTGATGCCGGCAATGGTGCTCGCTAACGGCCACCACCTCGAGCAAGCGATGCGCACCACGGGCGAGCTGACGCTGGGGGGCAAGGCCTACCCCGTCGAGGGGTTCAACGTCCGCGACCGCACCTGGTCAGAGCTGCGGCGGGACACGTTGCAGCCGGGGGGCATGCCGCCGATCGACTGGATGACAGGCGCCTTCGGCGACGACTTCAGCTTCGGCTGCACCGCGCAGGACAACCTGGACACCAACCCGGACTGGAAGGGCGTCATCGAGGCATCGCCCGGCGATCCGCTCAAGCTCGGCTGGGTTTGGCGCGACGGCGAGCTGACCCCGCTGGTCTCCTCACGCAAGCGCAGCCAGCGTACTGCAGGCACCCTCTTCCCCGAATTCGTCGAGATGGAGCTGACGGACGCCAGTGGGCGGACCTACGAGCTGAGGGGCACGATCCTTGCGGCCTGTCCCTGGTACCCGTGGCCCACCCTCGAGGCGGTCATCTGCTCGGTGCGCTGGGAGTGTGAGGGCCGCACGGCCTATGGCGAACTGCAGCGCGGACTGCGGCCAGATTACATCCGCGCCTTCCGGGGCCGGGAGTGATGCCGTGATGATCCGAGGTCAACATCAGCGGATCATTCAAGGCAGGCACCTCCTGCAACATTGAATCACCCCTCGGTCGTCAGCTCAACCATTTAAATAGGTCCTGACCTAGGCACAGGAGATATGTGCAACATCTTTGCTTTGCGGCGACAATGGAGGTTAGAATTCTCTTGTACCATAGTTGATTATGAGCATGTTGTGTCGAATACACTGAATATAAGAAATTGATGTCGTACGCATTCAAATGTAAATACGATTAACAATATTAGATGGGGAGGATATATATGTCAAAGAATGCAAAAATATTGAAAGGCCTTTTGCTTGCAGGCGGTGCATTCACCGCTTTTTCTGCGCAAGCTCAGTCAGGCGGCTCCATGTCGGCAACCAGCGCCCAGCAGAGTGCGCCGTCGTCACCAGGCAGCGCAAGTGCGGCGGCCGTCCAGCCGGAAGCAGGTGATATTATCGTCACCGCGCAGCGCCGTTCGGAACGGTTGCAGGACGTGCCCGTCGCTGTGACCGCCATCAGCCCCGAATCCGCGCAACAACTTGGCCTGAGGAATTTGCGGGACATCAAGCTGGTTGTGCCCGGCGCGGATTTCTCGGAAGGAACCGGTTTCGCGCAGCTCTATATTCGCGGTATCGGGCAGGCTTTCGCTACGCCTGGCGTAGAGGCGCCCGTATCGGTCTATCTTGACGGCGCCTATCTGCAGAGGACCGCAGGATATAACGCACTGCTGGATATTGTGGATCCCGGAACGATGGAGGTGCTGCGCGGACCACAGGGCACGCTCTACGGGCGCAACGCCACGGGGGGCGTCATCCGGCTCAGTTCGGCTTTGCCGACGTCGAAGTTCGAAGGGCGTGTGGCCGCCGAATATGGCCGTTTCAATCACAAGCAGGCCGATGCGATGCTGAACCTGCCCGTGAGCGAGACGTTGAGCGTCCGCTTTGCGGGCCGTTACCTCGACGAAGACGGCTACATCCGCAATATCGCCACCGGCAGCGATCTGGGGGGTGGGCGCAGCTATACCGTGCGCGGCACCGTGAGGTGGCAACCGAGCGACAGCGCAGATATCGTCGCGGGGGTTGAGTATCAGAACAGCCGGCAGAAGAAGGACTTTGGTCAGCTCGGGGCAGGCGCGCCGTTATGCTGGGTTTGCCAGACCAGCGGTGATCAACCGGCGTCAGGCTTTTATGAAACCAATCAGAATGATCTGAATGTATGGCGCAATAAGGTTTTCCGGACCTATTTGCGAGCGTCCTTCACGCTGGGGGATTTCGATCTCACAAGTTTGACCAGCTATCTGTCGGATCGCAGCGTGCAGTTCGCCGACAATGATTTCACGCCGCAGCCCTTCTTTGTGTTCGAAAATCGCGGGGTAGGGGGAAAAACCTTTTCGCAGGAGTTTCAGGTCGCGTCGCACCTTGATGGTCCGTTCAATTATCTGTTCGGCGTGAACTACCTGCACGACAAGGCGTTTTTCAACATCGGCCTGACCGGGGATCAATATGCTTTTCTCGCATTCACAGGTGATGGCCCGGGTGTGTCAAACGATATCAAGACTGAGTCGGTGTCAGCCTTTGTGGAGGGCAATTACAAGCTGACGGAAGAATTGAAGGTTACCCTCGGTGGCCGCTACACTTATGATAAACGGTCGATCACCGGAGAAAACAACGCTGGATTCCAGATCTTCGGCCTGCCTGCATCATTCGAATTCGGCGGATCGTTCAGGGCGTTCACACCGCGTTTCGTGCTGGCATGGGACAATGGACCGACGAATGTATATTACAGCTTCACACGGGGGTTCAAAGCGGGCGGTCTGAGTTCACCCGCCACCTCGGCCGCCGAAGCGCTACGGCCAGAGAAGATTTTCAGCCACGAAGTCGGGGTGAAGAACAAGGCGCTCGGCGGCGCTTTGAATACCGCACTGTCCCTGTTCTATTACAAGAACAAGGATTTGCAGACCCAGATCATCGACGCGACATCCGGCGGTTCCCGCTATGAAAATGCCGGGGGCGTAGAGGGTTATGGCGCAGAATTTGAGGCGAATATTCGACCGACGGAGGGTCTGACCCTCGGCGGGTCATTAAGCTACCTGCACACCGAATTTTTCAATTATGCCAATGCCGCGCAAGTGTGCGTGGACCTTTCCGGTACCGGCAATCCGAACGCGCCCGGCGCGGTGCTCATCAACTGTTCTCCCGGGCCCAATACCAATCTGAACGGGGTACGCGCGGTCCATGCGCCACGTTTCCAGGCATCATTGAACGCCAGTTATGAATTCCCCATCGGCACATGGAGCGCCAATCTCGCTGGCGTCGCGCAATATCGTTCGTCGTTCGATTTCGCTCCCAACGGAGGCGGCGTGCTCCATTATGATCGACAGAGTGGCTACACCATCGCCAATTTCTCGGGCTATGTAAGCCCTCCTGGCGACAATCTTCGTCTCGGCCTCTATGTCGATAATGCATTCGCTAAAAAATATGCAGTCTATCGCGCAACCAGCCAGCCACATGGTATCTATTATCAGGCAGGCAGACCGAGAACCTACGGCCTTCGGGCGGAATATCGGTTCTGACAGGTCGATTGAGGCCGCTGGCGTTCCGGCAGCGATTTGCCGGATGGTTTCAGCGGCCTCACTCATTCAAGCAGCGCCGCCATGCCGGGCCATCGGCGGCATGCTTGCTGTACTGCTGTAGAGACATGTTGATTTTTCGCTGGGAACGAGGGTTATGAACATCGACAAGCGTCGTTTGATGGATGCCATGGCGGAATCAACCGGCCGCATGGCCCGCCGCTTCAATATCCCTGGTTCCGACATGGATCATATGGCGGTGGCGACGGTGATGGGCGAGTTGCTGCGCCGCGAGGACCCTGCGCGTTTGCAAGACCTCTATGTCACCGGACATGGCGTGGCCCAGAGCCTCGCGGAACTGGTCGGACAGGATGATGCTGGGGCAATTGAAATCGCACAATTCCACCAACTCCCGCCGGTCAGTGAGGAACCGGATGACTTTGTGTCTGTGCAGGATCGACTTCACGCCCTGAAAAAAGCGCTGTCGGCGCTTGTCGGCAGATCGGGCTATCCGGACGATCCGAAGGGCGATTTGCAGGACATCATATCTTCGCTTTGCCATTGGGAGGCGCAAGTCCTCAAACTGCCCACCCCGGCGGACAGGCAGACGAAGCAGGCGCAAGATTTCAAGCAGAGTCTGGAAACGTCTGCCCGTGCGCAGGGCGGCACCTTCGAGGACGCACAGGTCACCGAGTTCACCCTGTTGGTCGGTGGTTTTTCAAACTTGACGACGTTGTTCAAACTCGCCGACAAGAGGGGCGAGATTTGGGACCTGGTGGCGCGTGCGAGCACCGGTCTGCCGCTCGGCATCGAGGGGCGCGATATCGACGGCGAATATTATCTGCTTCGCTATCTGCATCAGGGCGGCATCGCCATCGCCGAGCCGATCTGGCTCGAAAATGATGCCGAAAAATATGGCGCGAAGTTTCTGGTGACGCGCAAACTGGATGGCAAGAATTTCGGGACGGTTGTGGAAGCGCAGCGGCTATCCTCGTCACAGCTTCGCGCGCTCGCCACCCAGCTTGCGACAATCCACGCCCTTCCTCTCGATGCGGCGCATCCCGACCTGCAACAGAGCCTGATTGACACGGCGCTGGTGAGCGGTTCGACGAGTGAGGCGGTCAGCAACTATCTCGGTCGCTGGACAAAGCTGTGGCGTTCCACGGGCCTTGCCTCGCCAACGATCGAGGCGACCCTGCAGTGGCTGCGCGCCAATCTTCCCCGGAACGAGGCGGCGCCAGTCCTGGTCCATGGCGACTATGCCCTGCACAATATCATGATGCAGGGCGACGAGATTGGCGGCGTACTCGATTGGGAGTTGTCGCACGTCGGTGATAGTGCGGAAGATATAGCAGGACTATTGGCATCCTTTCCAAACCGAGATGATGATGAAGAATTCATGCGTCATTATATTGATGCAGGCGGGAGAGCGGTAACCGAGTTTGATCTGAAATATTATAATGTTTTCAGATATTTCATCATGTACGTTGTTATGCTGGAATCAGAATTGCGATTCTATTCATTGCCTGCATTATACCCGGAGCTGTTAGTGCTCGGTTCTTTCGTGCAAATGCCCGCCCAGCGTATGGCCGAAGCCATTAAAGATGCGGAACAAGCCAAATATCGCAGATGACTGGATAATGATTTTCAAAAGACAAAATTTATCATGTAATTCTAAAAGGACAAGACGATGCCACTTACCCAATGGGACGATTATTTCATTCACCAGACAGGTGACACGCTCGATACTGTGGCGAACAAGAGCGAGAGCTTCATGGATCGCTGCTGGTTCGGCTGTCACGGGCAGGATGGCAGGACCTATATCGCCGCTGGCCTTGGCACCTACCCCAATGTCAGTGGTCATGGCGTGATCGACGGTTCCTTCTGCGTGATCCGCGACGGCGTGCAGCATAATTTTCGCGCATCCAGGCATATCTCGCACGAGGGCGATGCCACGGATCGCAACAACAGCCATGTCGGCCCCCTGTCGATCGAGATCATCGAACCGATGAAGCGGCAACGTTTTTCGCTCGGCGAAAATGCCCATGGCATTTCCGGCTCGATCGACTTCACCGCCCGCGCCGCCCCCTTCCTCTATAACAAGCTCGATGTTCCCAGCCATCCGATGACCCATTTCACCCAGATGGGTTATTTCGACGGGTCGATCACGATCGAGGGCGAGACGATCGAACTGAACAACTATGTCGGTGTGCGTGACCGTACCTGGGGCGTTCGCGGCAAGGGATTGATGCGCCATGTCGAAGCCTATTTCTGGATCATGGGGCATTTCGATAATTGCAGCCTCAACTTCACCTTCTTCCATGTGCCCGTCGAAGGTAATGACTACCTGCTCGAGGATGGTGCGATCATGCATGACGATGGCCGCGTGACCCGGCTGGTCAAGGCGCGGCATCGCTTCCACTTCAACGAGGATACCACGGCACCGGGCAGCACCCGGCTGTGGGACGAGGCCGAATGGGAGTTTACCGACGAGGACGGCAAGATCTGGCGCCTGGAGGCCAAGGGCATCCAGCAGCCCTTCTACAATGCCGGCCAGGGCTATGACGACCGCCATGGCCTCGACCGGGGTCCTCTCCTCGTGGAAGGCGAACGCTGGGACTTCAATCAGCCCAGCCTGTTGAAATCGCTTCGGCGCAGCGGCGATGACGATCGCTGGCATTTCGACATCCAGGATCGTCTGGTGACGCTCACACTGAACGGCATCGAGGGCGTCGGGCTGGTCAACAATGTCTGCGGTCCGCGCGAAGGCTGGGCGTATAATCCGACATTGGCCGACTGAAATGAAGCACGACGGCGGGTCCGCGAGCCGGGCTGACCCGCCGTCAGTTGATCGGAGATAATGTGTGAAATTCTGGAGCCTCTTGTCGCAGGTGGAAGACGATCAACTGATCGACTGTGCGGTCTATTGCGAGGAACTGGGTTTCGATGCGGTTGGCGTCTCCGACCATGCGTTCATCCCCGAAACCATCCAGTCACGCTATCCCGCATCGCCGGACGGCAGGCCGTTCTTCACCATTGAGCAGAAATGGTCCTTTCCCGAACCTTGGGTAGCTCTGGCAATGATTGCCGGCGCGACCCGGCGCATAAACCTGATGCAGAGCATCTATGTTTTGCCGCTTCGAGACCCGATCGAGGTGGCGAAGGCGACGGGGACCCTCGCTACGCTCAGCGGGGATCGGTTGCGGCTATGCGCGGGCGTCGGCTGGATGAAAGAGGAGTTCGACGTTTATGGCGTCGACTTCACGCAGCGTGGCAAGCGGACCGACGAGATGATCGCTGTGATGCGCGCGTTATGGACGGGTGAGATTGTCGAGCATCGCGGGGTGTTCTTCGACTTTCCGCGAATGCGCATTCTTCCTGCGCCAGGTCATGTTCCCGTTATTGGGGCGGGCCCAAGTCCTGCTGCCATGCGTCGCGCGGCCACGCTGTGCGACGGCTGGATGGACGCTGGCAACAAGGTGGACGACATGCCGCCGCTTGTTGCGTCTCTGAATGAGATGCGTCGGGCAGCGGGACGAGACCATCTTCCGTTCGAGATCGTCATGATCCTCAACGGCGAGTGGGACGTCGATGCGTTTCGCCGTGCGGAAGACTATGGCGTGACCGCAATTCAGTTGCTGCCTCCCTTCTATCACTATCAAAGGCGCACGTCGCTGGATGAGAAAAAACGCTATCTGGATTCCTTCGCAGAGAAGATATTGCGTCACTTCCAATGACTGTCAGGTTGGCGAAACGAGGCTATCTGCGACACCGGTATGGCTGCAACCACAAAGGCATCGAATGAGCCTGACCGTAAAATATAAGGAGCGTCAGAATGAAATTGGGTAAAATAGGCGTGTGGGTGGCGCTCGACGGGCCGATCGGCTTTTTCGAGAATGACCAATCCGCTGAATTGGGACGGGCCACCGCACCGCGTATCGCGAAATTTGCGCGGCGCGTGGAGGAACTGGGCTATGCTGCGATCTGGATGCCGGATGGCTTCGGTCGTGACTCTTTTATCGCCTCGTCCCTGTTGCTCGCCAACACGCAGGAACTGGTTGTCGCCACCGGCATATCATCCATCTACTCGCGTGATCCCGTTGCCTCGGCCGCAGCTGCCGGTGCTTTGAGCGAATGGTCCGGCGGTCGATTCATTATGGGCCTGGGCGTATCCCATCGCAAGGTTGTCGAGGGGATACGCGGGCATGATTATTCAAAACCCGTATCGGCGATGCGCGCCTATCTCGACGGCATTGCAGCGGCACCCTATTATGCAGCGCCTCCAGCCGAGAAAACGCCTGTCCTGCTAGCGGCCCTGAGAGGCAAGATGCTCGAATTGTCGCGTGATCACGCAGACGGCGCGCACACGTTCAACGTCACGCCGCAACATACGGCCCAGGCGCGGGATATTCTGGGTCCTGGCAAGCTGTTGTGCGTCGAGCAGAAGTTGATCCTCGAAACCGACCCCGTAAAAGCGCGTGCTATCGCCAGAGCGGAACTGGAACTCTATCTCGGCCTGGACAATTACCTGAACTCCTGGCGTGCCATGGGATTCAGCGACACGGACTTCGCCAATGGCGGCTCTGATCATCTGACGGACTCGATCATAGCCTGGGGTGACGAAGATGCCCTGCGGAAGCGCATTCAGGAGCATCTCGACGCCGGAGCGGACCATGTCTGCTTCAAGCCGGTCGGGCCGGACAATAGCACCGATATGCGCATCGTCGAACTGCTCGCCCCAAACGGCCACTGAACACATTATCAGACTAAGGTGTTGATTGCCGCTGATAGGTGATGGAGTGGAAGAACAGCACGATGCGGTGCTTCTGGGTGGCGGCGATCAGCCAAGAATCAGGCGGTTTGCGACGCCATCAATGTGTTTTTCGGCAGAGCCAAAGCCGCCGGTCAGCCATCGCCAGCGGCAGCTGTTCGACCGCCCATCGCCTTGCCCGGTAGCTGCCGTTCCGGCAGGATGATGTGGACAAAGGAATGTGTCCAAGGAGATCAAGGTGCCGTCTATCAGAGTTGGGATCATCGGCATGCAGGTCGTCGCAGTTGGGGCGCGATCGCGCATGTGCCGGCGCTGAGGGCGGTTCCGGGCTACGAGATCAGCGCAGTAATACCACCCGTCGGGAGAGCGCCGCTGCCGCCGCTGCCCACTACGGCATTCCTCATGCCTTTGTTGGACACGAGGCGCTCGTCTCCTCCCCGGACGTGGATATAGTGGTCGTGACCGTCAAGGTTCCAGCGCACCTCGAACTGGTTACGGCGGCAATGGCGGCCGGCAAGCACGTCTATTGCGAGTGGCCGCTGGGCAACGGCCTGGCCGAAGCCGAGCAGATGGCGGCGCTGGCCCGGTCGAGCGGGGTTAAGGCGGTTATTGGCCTCCAGGCCCGTGTTTCGCCGACGATCTGCTACGTGCGCGATCTCGTCGCCGAGGGCTATGTCGGTGACGTCCTGTCGAGCAGCCTGATCGCAGCGGCTTGGCTTGGGGCGCGATGGTCGACATCCTGAACGCCTATACGGCAGATCGAAAGAACGGCGCGACGATGCTATCGATCCCGGTAGGGTGGGTAATTGAAAGCTGAAAACACCGCTTACGCGCGTCATCGTCAACAAAGCGCTGATGGCCGCCTATCAGGTGGCATCCTCTGACCGGAAACCGCCGCGGATTCGGCAAGGTATCCACGTTCAGTTCCGGTCGCCCGACGGGGCTGCTAACCAGTCCCAGCCTCTTCCTCATTGAACTTATCGGCCTCGTGCGCAGCCTCAAGGGGTTGCGAAGGAGGGGGGGACAAAATTGCCCGCAGCGCTACTTCGAACCCCGCGGCAATAATTCCGGGGTCGCTCGCCGGATGGGTGCTCGCGTGCAGCGACAAAGCCCGCGTCATCACGAGCAGCGTCTCGATGCGCCCGTCGATTTCCCTTTCCGTGAGGCCTTCGAACACCGGCGCCACAATCGTGCGAACTGCGTCTCTAAATCGGTCATCGACGCGCGCAACCAGTTCGGCGACTCTAGGATTGCGTGCCGCTTCCGCCAAGACCGCTTGTGCGAGCGCTGCCCGGTCATAGTCAAGCAGCCATCGCACATCATTCAAGTATCGATCAATGAGCGCACTGATGCTCAGATTCCCGAGTTCATCCGGATGTGTGATGTGCAACATGAATTCTTCAAAATCGCGCTCGGTCAGAGCGATCATGATTGCTTCCTTGCTCTCGAATATCTTGTAGAGGTGCCCAACGCTCATCGCTGCTTCCGCGCAGATACGGCTTATGGTGGCTGCGTGAAAGCCCTCGGCGATGACGCATGCGCGGGCGGCGTCGAGGATCTGGTTTCGGCGATATCTCGCGAGCTCCTCCCGTCGTGATGCCGCTGCCGTCGATTGTGCCATTGCCACCTTCCTCGCCGCTCTTCGCGGCAAAATCTCGAATCGGATAGGCCTTACAATTTTCCCCAAACGAATGAAACTACATAATATAGTGATTGATCACTCTATATAGCGAGCGATCACTCTATTGTTGTTGACTCGGTGCTGGGCCTGTGCAATTCCATAGTGAGCGGCTCAGTAACATGGTCGACAACCGGCACCCCGGTGCGCCGCAAATGGGGTGTTTTGATATAGGATGAGGTCCAAGGGATGATTGGTTTCGAGCACGCCGAGTTGCGCTCCTATTATGATGAGCTCATGGAGTTGGTGGCGCGTAAGGAGCCGACGCTCGCACCCGATATCCTCAAGGTTCCCGTGACGGATTATACCGATCGCGAGCGTTGGGAACGCGAAGTGAAATTCCTTCGGACGACGCCGATGATGCTCGCATTGTCGAGCGAACTGCCCGAGCCCGGCAGCTATTGGGCAATGACCCGGCTCGGCGTGCCAATGCTCCTGACGCGATTGAAATCTGGCGAGGTGCGGCTGTTCATCAATGCCTGCCGGCACCGCGGCGCCAAGGTGGTCGAGGAAGGAAAGGGCAAGCAACCGCGCTTTACCTGTATCTACCATGCCTGGACATATGGGCTGGACGGAAAGCTCCTGGCATTACCCGAGAACAGGATCTTCGGCGACGTCGACAAGAGTTGTTATGGCCTTACCGAGCTTGCCGTCGAAGAACGCGCGGGCCTGATCTGGGGGATGCTCACCCCCGGCGTTCCGCTTGGTCTCGACGAATATCTGGGGCCACAGATGGCGGATCTGTTGGCGAAATGTCGTCTGGACCGCTTCCAGGTCGTAAACCAGATCGAGCTACCGGCGGCGAACTGGAAGCTGGCGTTCGAAGGCTATTGCGAATCCTATCATTTCATCAGCCTGCACGCCAAGAGCTTCGGAAGTTTTGTGATTCCCAATGTACTGAAGTTTGATAGGCTGGGTCTTCACAACCAGTTCCTGACGCCAGTTCTCGGTATTGATAAATGCGATCCCTCATCGACCGATGATCTCAAGCGCTATGTGCAACTCGCCTTCACCTGTTTCCCTACGACGTTTTTTGCCTTTGCGAGCGACACCGCCTTTTCGAGCGAGCGGGAAGCCGGGGTCGAGCCGGTAGAACGGATTTTCATCAATCAGGTCCTGCCCGGCGACAGCCCGGAAACGTCGATAACCATCTCTCGCACCGTGGTCAGCACCGATTTCATCGGGACGCCAATTGAGGAAGAGACGCGGCACTGGTCGATGATGACTCACAAGACCGTGCGCGAGGAGGATTATCCGGTCGTCCAATCCACGCAGGACACATTGCTCTCGGGCGCACAGGATCATCTCACGATAGGGCGCAACGAGATCGCCATTCATCACCTTCACCAGACGTTGCACAGGGTTCTGGGCGATGAGGCCCTGAGCGGACGCCGCAACCATGCTCCAGCTATTGCATAATGCACGGATCCGAAACTTTGCGAGAGACGACGCGCAATCGTTGGCCAGGCGATCCGGCTTTTTGGTCGATGATTTGCGGCGACATGATAGTTTTTGGTGTCGTGTTCAACATTTTCATGTGGGACCGTTCCCAGAATGTAGGCACTTTCATCAACGGAAGTCGGCATCTCAATGAGGCAACCGGGATAATATTTACGCTCCTGATGCTCGTCAGTTCGTGGTTTGTTGTCATGGCTTTGCATTGTGCGCGGCGCGGTCGAAGCCGGATGGGTATCGGAATGGTCCTCCTGGCGCTCGCAAGCGGCTTAGCATTTTGCATTATGAAGCGTCCCGGGATTTCCGGAGGCGGTTTGGTTTGAGTCATGCGACCATATCGAGGTCCTTTGCGGCGGCATAATAGTTGGCTCGGCCTCGGTAGGCGGAATGTGGCCGATGGGTCCGAACAGGCGATGGTTGTTGAACCAGTCGACCCAGCGCAGGGTGGCCATCTCGACGCTCGAAGCGGTCGGCCACGACCGCTGCCGCCAGATCACCTCGGCTTTGTAAAGTCCGTTGATGGTTTCAGCGAGGGCATTGTCATATGCGTCTCCAACGCTGCCAACCGACGGCACCAGATTGGCCTCGGCCAAGCGCTGGGTGTAGTTCATGGCCAAGGGCGGATTCAACCGGTCGTCGCAACACCAAGAAATTGGAGGTTGCGAACATGGCCGGTCGAAGAGCATCAGAACGCTGCACCCGAGAGAAGCTGCATTCACCCGGGCGTCCATCTGCTTGGTTGCGTGAGCATCATCGTCGCTTCTGGCAGTCCATCGCCTGCGGGCGTACGAGCGAGGAGGCTGCTGCGGATGCTGGTATTTCGACACCGCTCGGACCGCGCTGGTTTCGGAGTTCGGGAGGTATGCCGCCAAAACATCTGGCGCCTTCGGCGCCTGCACCCAGCGAGAGATTTCTGACCTTTCGCGAGAGGGAAGAAATCGCCATCGCACTGGCCACGGGATCGGCGATCCGTGCGATCGCGCGCAAGCTTGGGCGCTCGCCCAGCACGATCTCACGCGAAGTCCGGCGCAACGCTGCCACTCGTGGCGGCAATCTGGATTATCGGGCGAGTGTCGCGCAGTGGCATGCTGAACGCGCGGGTCGGCGTCCGCGTCCGAACAAGTTGGCCAGCAATCCTGCTTTGCGCGCGTATGTCGAGGAGCGCCTTGCTGGTCGGGTCACGAATGCTGAGGGCATCGGCTTTGCCGGGCCTGACGTGGTATGGAAGAAGCGGCGCGCCGTGCTTCGACAGAGTCGGCGCTGGTCGATCGCATGGAGCCCAGAGCAGATCGCCCATCGGCTGCGGATCGATTATCCGGAGGATCCTACCATGCGCATCAGCCATGAAGCTATTTATCAGTCCCTGTACATCCAGGGACGTGGTGCTCTGCGCCAGGAGTTGACGGCTTGCCTGCGTTCGGGCCGAGCCCTTCGCGTGCCGCGCGAACGAACACGCGGTCGCGGAAAATCCTTCGTTGATGACGCCATCATGATCAGCGAGCGTCCCCCGGAAGTGGAAGATCGCGCTGTTCCAGGGCACTGGGAAGGTGATCTTATCCTGGGCCTGCATAGCTCGGCGATCGGCACCCTCGTCGAACGCAGTTCGCGATTTACAATGCTGCTGCACCTGCCACGCGAGGAAGGATATCAGCGAGGGCAAGGGGTCAAGAACGGTCCGCCGCTTGCCGGGCATGGAGCCGAAGCCGTCCGCAAGGCCATCGCCGAATCCATGCGGGAGTTGCCAGAGAAACTCCGTCAGTCGCTAACCTGGGACCAAGGTGCCGAGATGGCCCAGCACGCAACGCTCCGGGTCGACAGCGGACTGGAAATCTACTTCTGCAATCCGCAAAGCCCGTGGCAGCGTGGCTCAAATGAAAACACCAACGGCCTGCTCCGCCAGTACTTCCCGAAGGGCACCGATCTCAGCCGGCACTCAATAGGGGAACTCGAAGCAGTTGCTCACGCCATGAACACGCGACCGCGAAAGACGCTCGGATGGAAGACGCCTGCAGAAGTCCTCGACCAGTTCCTAGTCCCGCAGTAAGAAGCGGGTGTTGCGACGACCGGTTGAATCCGCCAAGTACGCCCCTGTCGCTGTGATGGATCAACCCGTCCGCCGCGCTGGGCCGCCGGGCATGGATCGCCTGCTCCAGCGCATCGAGCACGAAGGCGGCTGTGGCGCTGGTGCTGACTTTCCAGCCAACGATACGCCGGGCGAAGGCGTCGATGACAAAGGCGACGTAGACGAAGCCGGCCCAAGTGTGAACGTAGGTGAAGTCAACGACCCACAGCGCGTTGGGGCGTGTCACCTTGAACGCGCGGTTGACCTTGTCGAGCGGGCACAGCACCTTGGGGTTGCTGACGGTGGTTATCGTCTTCTTCCCGCGCCTTATCCCCGCCAGCCCCATCGCCCGCATCAGGCGCTCAACGGTGCATTTGGCGACCTTGGTTCCCTCACGCCGCAGCTGGTGCCAGATCTTGCGCGTGCCATAGAGACCAAAGCTGGCGGCATGCGCTCGTTCGATCTGCGCGCGGAGCACGTCATCACGCTGCGCACGCGCCGACCGCTTGCTGGCATCAGCAAGACGGGCGGCATGTTCGTGCCAAGACGATGGGGCGACTGCCAGTTCGCGGCAGATCGGCTCGATCCCCAAGTCCTTGTGATGGGCGTCGATGAACGCCATCATCATCTTCCGGGGCGGTCGAGTATCCGTCTTGGTCAAGGCCGTTTTGGCTGCCAATCGCGCCCTTTCACGCAGCAAGGGGTTTGCCAGAACGACGATGCGACGCATGACGGCGGTGATTGCGACCTTTTTCGCTTTCCTCGCATTGACGAGCTGCTGATATTTGGCGCGCAGATCATGATTGAAGCGAATGGCGACCAGCCCGGGCATGTAGATTGCTCGCCGAAGTGATGCCCGGCCACCGATAATTCGCTCTTTCCCCTGCCACTTTCCGGACTGCTGCGTCATGGGCGCCAGCCCAGCCAGAGCTGCGATCTTCTTGCTATCCAGAAGACCGAGTTCGGGCATGTCGATCAGCATCGTCGTCGCGGTCAATCTGCCAATCCCTGGAATGGTCATCAAGCGCCTGACGCGCTTATCAAGGGTTCCATGCTGCTTGGCGATCTGGGCAATCACTTCATCCAGCGCTTTGATGTCGGTGTCGATGTCATCGATACGGCGGCACAGTTGTTCTCGAACCAGCGGGTTGGTCGCTGTGGCGAGGCGTGTCTTTGCCGTGATCTGATCTTTGACCAAAGCGCGCCGGGCTGTCAGCAACTCTCTGAGATCATAGACATCTTCGCCTTCGGTGCCTTGCGGGGTCAGGTCAAGAACGACACCCATGCGGGCCAGCATTTTGGCATCAACGCTGTTGGTCTTGGCCAGTCGGCCGATCGCCTGCGCAAAGCGCCGCGCTTGCTTTGGATTAACCTTGATGAAGGGGCGCAAGACCAAGCTCCGCACGGCACAGCCCCCGCCGCTACCCAGCAGTTTGCGGTGCTGGGCAGCGGCTCCCTTTTGCCTCAGGAGCCAAGGATTCTCATAAGACAAGCTCCGCCTGCGCAAAATATGCCGACGCCTTATGAGACCTGTGCGCGGGTGGGTGTAGATCACTGAGACGCGTTGTTTTTATCGTTGGCCGGTTGCGGTGAAGCAGTCTCGCCACCGCTATGGTCGGAGCGGTTGCGCTATTCATGCTTGGGCGGCGAGAATGTTCACGGTGCGCTTGAGATTGTAGGCGATGGCGGTGAGGTGGACTTGGATGGCGGCCCTTCGACTTCGCTCAGGAGAGCCTTTGGCGACCGTCACTGCCTTGGATGTGAGCTGCGCTGTCACAGTCGTGAACAGCTGTCGATCCAGCTTATGGGCGACCAGCTCCTTGCGAAAGCGCACGAATGCCGTCCGCTCGGGCGTCGCCTCTGTTCCCGAAAATCCACAGAAGCGACGAAAAGAGGCTCGATCGTCGAGCGCATCAGCCAGCTTCACATCGGACAGATCGTACCAGATCGAGAGAAGCAGGGCCTTGAACATCGCGAGTGGTGGCCACGCCGGCTCGCCTTTGGTCGCCGAATAAAGCCGATCCAGAAGGACCGATACCGGCTCCCAATCGATCGTATCGCTCCGGTGAGGGCCGCCTTGCGGTGATTGGCTGATATTTCGAGATGGCA
>NZ_JBMDJF010000013.1:0-87803 GCF_057809055.1 Sphingobium sp. FG58
AGTCCGATCCTCTACCGAGGATACCCGCTGTTACACCATCCCGCGGGACACGATCAAACAACATGCTGATCGCAAAGATTATGATCTTGAGGTCGAGGAGCTTTAGCAGGTTGCGAACATCCTCTGGCCGCAACCGTGCTGACATCGGCATGGCACCATAAATTTTGCCGCGAATGACCAGCTCATTGCCTTCTCTCTCAAGGCCACTGATGGCCATTAGTTCAGATTTGTTGGCATCGTATATTTTTGCTGTCATGGTTGCACCCGCCTCCTTTAAGCCGAATGTTATAGCGTAATGATGCGCTCTGCATCATGATTTGACAGGACTAGTCTAAGAAATCAGAAGATTGGTTCGCGTGATTGGCAAAAACGGGCGTCAACTAAGCGCAGACTGGCTTACCTGGGCGCGCGCCAGCAAGCCCCCGTTGCGTAAGCCTGGTGACAGGCAGTCATTTTTGACGTTTTCGACAATAGCGTCGCCAATGCCCGACATCACTCATCCCGTTTCATGTTATAGAAATCAGGTATCAGGGAGCGGCGAGTTTGACAAGCTATTTGTCTTTTAATCCGAATTTAGAGAGCTACGTTCCTTGCCGGACCCAATCTTGACCGTGGCCGCAATCTGCTCAAATGATGCAATCTGATTGCCGGAAAAAATTCAACATATTGTTTATAAAGAAAATTATATAAGAATGACAAAATTCAGTGAGGCGCCCTGCCCGCCATATCATGCCTGAACGCAAGTCGCGCATGAATGCTGCGGTGAAGTGTCCGGCACCAAGATAGTCATGTAAACTTCCATATCTGCCTCCATCATGCTCTGGCGAGCCGGCTGCCCTCGGCGAATCCCCGGTACATGATAATCATAACCGCCGATAGGACCAGGATGGTTCAAATGCGCGGATCAAATAACTAGACAAAGCGTCCAGGACTTTGCAATAACGATCAAAATCTGGGGTTTTTGGGGTATTTAGATGCAGTTTTCAGACAAGCTACGTCGCGCCAGCGGCGTCAGCCTTCTTGTCTTGTCGGCAATGCTCACTGACGCCGCAATAGCCCAATGCCAGCCTGATCCGCCGGTCACAGGTGGAACGACCATTTGCGAGGGCATCGACGATGATGGTCTTGTCATTACCTCCGAGAATACGAGCGTCTCGCTATCCAGCGGTGCGCGTATCGCCTCGTCCGGCAGTGACGCCATTCTGGTCCAGCGCGCGCGCAGCGATGTCTATTCCAGTACAGTGTTTCTCAATATCGACGGTCATGTCGAGGGCATAGGCCATGCCGGTGTCCGGTTCGATACTGCCAGCCCGTCCTATGCATCCGATTATCTGGGTGTCGTGGTGGGGGCCGGCGGTCGCATCGACGGCAGCACGGGCATTCTTCTGTCAAACGGGCCGGACAATCCCTATGCCTCCATGACCCTGAATGTCGATAATAGCGGATCAATCACCGGCGCCGATGGCTATGCAATCCGGGATGATCTTGCGGACACCGCCTCCGCTTATGTTGGGCTGGTCAATCGTCAGCCCGGGATCATGGGCGCGATCAGCGGAAAGCTGACCCAACTGGCCAACGACGGGCTGATCGACGGCGGCGTATCGAGCGCCATAGACGGCAGGATCGGCGACGGTTACGGCCCCAAGGCAGACCTTGAGAATAACGGCACTATCCGCTCCAATAGCGCGAGTGCGACGATCGCCAACCTGGGTGCCGGTGCCATGCTGGTCAACGCCGGAACAATCGCCAATGACAGCGGCAACCGCGCGATTGAGGGCTATTTCTATTCCGTCGATAACCAGGCTGGTGGCGTCATTACAGGCGACATCACGGCGATTGGCACCACAGCCAGTCTGCAATTGACCAATGCGGGCCTGATCAATGGCAATGTCATCACGCAGGCCCTTTTCTCCCCATATTACGCGACAACCAGCACGATCGATTCCCGCTTGGGTACGATCAACGGCGATCTGCTGCTCGGCGGCAGCCATGACATGCTCATTGCCGCGTTCGATCCGGTCACGGGCTTGCGCACGGGCGTTACCGGCCGCGTCGATGGCGGCGAAGGCAATGACACAATCGATGTGCGGTTCGAGGCCGACGGCACCATTGATCAGCGCATCGCGCTGCCTGGCTTCGAGCAGGTCCGCATCACGGCGCTGAATACGGCAAATGTCGCGCTCGTCGATGGCTTCGTCGCGAATGCTCCCCTGTTCCTGGTTGGTAATGGGACTATCAGGAACCAAACCGGGATTACGCTGACGGAGCCGAACGCCAGGATCTGGAATACGGGCGATTATTATGGCCTGACTTTCCAGAACGAAGGCAGCATCAATGCCGCAAATGCGGACCCATATGCGACGGCGCTGTCTTTCGGGCAAATGACGTTCGACAATAGTGGATCGATCACTGTCCAGGGCAATGCCCTGTCGCTCCATTCGACCACATTCACCAATGAAGGCGACATAACCGCTTCCAAACGGGCGATCTACTTCGGATCGGGGACCATGGTGAATACCGGGACGATCCGTTCGACCGGCGATATCGCCCTGCACGTCGACACCTATTATGGTGCGCCCCTGATGAACATCGGCCTCATCGATGGTGCCACGGTCGGCGTCTTGCTGAACGGCAACTTCAAAAACAGTGGCACCATCTCCTCTCCGCGGATTGCCGTGGCGATGACCGGCGGGGGGCTGATGAATGAAGCGGGCGGCGTTATTTCAGGCGGCACTTTGGCGATAGGTCCGCAGGACTCCAGCTATTCAGTCTATGGCAGTACGGTCGCAAATGCAGGGACGATCAACGGGACCGTCAATCTCGCCAGCAATTCGATCTATGGCTATGGCAACAGCTACATCGCGCTGCAGGGTGGCATCCTCAACGGTGATCTCATCCTGGGCAGCAGCGACATGCTGGCCGTCTCTCTGCCGACGTCGGGCGGCACGACCTTCGATGGCTTCAACGGCACCATCCATGGCAATGGCGCAAGCCTTCGCTATATGGCCGCAACGGACGCCAGTGCGACTCTCGGTCGCCTGACCGGCTTTGGTGCGACCAGCTATGAGGTCGCGCAGGGTGCGACCCTCTCCCTCAGCGCGGCGTCAGCACAAAGCGACAGTCTGATGTTGGCCGGCAAGGGCATTGTCGATCTGGCCGCGGACTTCAATTTCGCTGAAGACGGATTGCTCAGCATCGTTGAAGGCGTCATCCTCCCAGGCGAAAACTACAACAATTCGACGCTGTTGGTCAGGAGCCATGGTACGCTGACAGCGGTGCGCAGTGCGACCGGTAGCTACCCCTCCTTTGGCGCCATGGTTGCGCTGGGTTTTGAAAGTAGCTTCATAAATGACGGCACTTTGCGCTTCCAGAATCTCGCAATCTCGCCCTACAGCTATGTTGGTGCAATCAGCCGAGGGCTTGAAGTCACGAATAACGGCGTCATCCTTGTCGATGGCGCAGCGGCCATCAACGGCGCACGATATGTATATAATAATGGCCTGATCGCGGAGTTGGAGAACGGCACGACATCAATTGGCGTCGTTACATCATATTTGACCAACAGCGGTACGATCAGCATGAACGGGCGCGCCGTCGTGGCCGATTCCTATGCTACGAACATCATCAATAACGGGGTTTTGCGCAGTAAAAATGGGGTCGCGATCGGCGGCAATGGGTCGCTGGCACTTGTCAACGGCCTGAACGGCACGATCGATGGCAATGGAACGGCGATCCAGGTCAGCGGTGGCGGGTCGATCACCAATGCGGGCATCATCACCGGCACGGTGGACATGGCCTATCGGGTGGACGGCCGCGGCTACGACAGCATCTTATATATTTCCGATGGCGGCATGTTGAATGGAGATCTGCTGTTCGGGGCCGCGAACGACATCTTCCTGTCAAAGGGTTCGGACATAGGCGTTTCGGGCGTCATTGATGGGGGCGAGGGATTTGACGTTTTCGGTCAGACGTTCGAAAGCAGCGGGACTATAACCCTCGGAACGGTGCCAGGGGTAAATTTTGAAGCCCAACTGGTCCGCGCAGAAGGTCTCGATACGGTTTTGACGCTGGAAGCTGCCGACCCGATCGCCAATGGTTTCGCCATTGGTGGCAATGGCCATATCGTCAATCGCGTGCAATCTGATGGCGTTATCACCGGTCAAGTCTATGCCTATCCGTTCGAATTGGAACTGGAGCCTTTGGCCAGTTTCTCCAATGAGGCGAATATATCGGCATTTTTCGGTGCCGCGCGTGCCTTTTCCAACAGCGCGGTAATCGGTAAACAAGATGCCGAATATACTGGAGTGTCGATCCATAATATCGACACGCTTTCCTTCAGCAATACAGGAACGATCAGCGGTAACGACCGATACGGCATCGCTGTCAGCCTGTATAGCGACCAGCTCCGTGAAGTCACCTTCAGCAATGAAGGACGGATCGAAGGCCGCGTCCATAGTAATTTCAATGCCGATGGGCCGGCGACTATTGCCATCCACAACGCAGGCACGATCACCACGGCGATTGAGAATGGCATCGCCCTCAGCCTGTTTTCAGGCAGTGCGGGAAGCGTCGTCGATATCGCCAATAGTGGCACGATCCAATCCTCTGCCAAATGGGGATCAGCAATCAACTTGGCTGACCTTTTCGAGATGCCGGGCAGTTTTACGATCGGGAACAGCGGAACCTTACGCGCCAATGGCGGTGGCGAATTGATTTCCTACGACTATTGGGGGGATTATTCCTATACGGCTCCCGCTTCCGCGATCCACGCGTCGGGAATATCCGGCTCGGTCCTGACCGTCACGAACGCCCAGGGCGGCGTTATCGAAGCGCTTGGCGATGCCTCGACCGCCATTCTGTCGAGCCTGGCAATCAACGTCGACAATGGCGGCGAGATCAACGGTCAGGCCGGGACGATGCTGGATGCAGACGATGGTTTGGCGCTGCAACTTGGGACGACACGTCTTGCGGGCGCGATCCAGAGCATCGGCAGCCATGACGATCGCCTTACCAACAGCGGTATCATCCGCGGCGATATCGACCTTGGCTTTGGCGACGATGTGATCGTCAATCGTGGGACGATCATCGGCGACGTCTATCTGCGCGACGGCGACGACAGCTTCTCCCAACTGGCAAGCGCAATCCTGCAAGGCGCGGTTGACGGCGGTGCGGGCATGGACAGCTTCATAGTTGACGCGACCGGCGGCGGCGCGGTCGATGCCGACCAGTTCGTTAATTTCGAACGCTTCGTCCAGACTGGCGAAGGCAATGTCAGCTATTCGGGCGACTTCAACTTCGACACGATCGGCCTGGACGGCGGCACCATCACCGTGGCGGCGGGCGAGACGCTGAGCAGCGCTGGCGCAATCACCATCGCTGGAGCTGCGGGCAATGACAGCGTGCTGAATGCGGGCATGATCAGCGGGGGCATCGCGCTGGCTGGCGGCAATGACAGCATCGTCAATGGCGGCACCATCGGCGGCCCGGTTTCGCTGGGCGCGGGCGATGACAGCTTCACTGAACAGACAGGCAGCAGCGTGGCTGGCCTGGTCGATGGTGGCGCGGGGACCGATCTCTATCGCCTGATCATGGCGGGCGACCGCAGCGGCATCGGCGCGCAGACCGGCTTCGAGCGACTGTCGGTGGAAGGGCAGGGTACGCTGACCCTCATCAACGACTTCACCCTACAGAGCGTGAATGCAGAGGGCGGCCTGACCCTCGCCAGCGGTGCCTCGTTGACTACGGACAGGCTGGCCTTTGGAAGCGCCGACAACCGCTTCATCATCAACGGCCAGTTCGCTGGCTCGATCGATGGTGGCGCGGGCAGCAATCGCATCCTGCTCAATGCCGGTAGCGTTTCTGCACCGGTCCGTTTCGCTGCGGTCAATCGCATCAACGGGCTGGACATGGGCGGCGGCTATGCAACCGTCTCTGGCGATGCCGATTTTGGCGTGATCGACCTGATCAGCGGGCGTCTGGTGGGGCTTGCTGGCTCGACCATCCGTGCGGGGAGCATCGTGGTGCGGCAGGGCGCGACCTTCGGATCGGCTGGCCTTGTGATCGGCACTATCAATGTCGCTGGCACGCTTAGCCCCGGCGCATCACCCGGCACAATGACCGTGACGGGCAATGTCGCCCTGGCCGGTGGATCGACCACGCTGATGGAGATCACGCCGACCCTGTCCGACCAGTTGCTGATTTCCGGCACGCTGACGATCTCGCAGGGGGCTGGCCTGGTCCTGACCGCCGACCAGCAGGTGAAGCCGGGCACCACGCTCGACCTCATCATCGCCAATGGCGGCATATCGGGCCGCTATACCAGCATCGTGAAACCCGACAGCCTGTTTGGCTTTATTGTTCAGGATGACAAGCGCATCCGTCTGCTCGGCCAGTTCCTCAACGATGCTGCCTTCACGCCGCAGGTACGGCGCGCCGTCGATTATACCAATGCCGTGATCGGGGCCGGCACGGCCAGCGATAGCCTGATCGACGCCCTGCCGGTGCTGGTAACGGCATCGGGCGCATCCAATGCCGCTGCCTTCGCGCGCCTGACCGCCGAACCCTATGCTTCAGCGACCCAGATGGGCGTCGAAAACGGCCTGACCATCGCCAATGCGACCCGCAGCATTGCCCGGCTATCGGGTGACGATGCGCCGCGGGCATTCAGCATCGGCCAGTATCTGGGCGGCCTTGGCCGGATCGCGGCGGACGACAAGGCTGGCCTGTCGGCTAGCCGTTCGCGCAGCTATGGCCTGCTGGGCGGCTTGGGCATCGGCACGGATCGCTGGTCGGTCGCGGGTTTTGGCGGTTATCTGGACTCGCGCCAGACGCTGAGCCAATTGGGATCGCAGACCGATGCCGATGGCTGGCTCGCGGGTGTCGCTGGCAGCTACGCGATGGGGGCATTGCGGTTCGATGCGACGCTGGCCTACCACCAGCTTGATGCCGATATCGATCGCCTGACGCCCGATGGCGGAAAGGCGCGTGGCCGCTTCCGCCTCAAGAACTGGATCGGCGACCTGTCGCTCTCTTACGAGGCTATTCTGGGCAGCGACTGGGCGGCGCAGCCTGACGTCGGTCTGACCTATGTCGCGACGACCCGCACGGGCGTGAGCGAGGATAATGGCAGCGTCTGGGCACTTGATGTCGCAAAGGACGAGCATGATGCCTTGGTCGCCGATGGCGGCATCGCCTTCGGCCGCAGCCGGGCGTCGGATGCGTCCTTCCGTCCCTTCGTGCGGCTGGGTGTCCAATATCAGCTGAAGGGCCGTAACGTCTTGGCGCTGGCGGGCTTTGCCGGCTCCGATCAGGGCCTGCTATCGCTCGGCGCGCGCCGTGGCGGGCTGGTGGGCAGCGTCAGCGGCGGCGTGGAGATGCGGGTCAGTTCCGCCCTCTCGCTCTTCGCCAACGCAGCCCAGACCTATAGCGAAGATGACCGTCGGGCTTCGGCAAATATTGGGCTGAAATTCGCCTTTTAAGACGTCGATGCGCGGGCTGAGCGGCTTCCCGCCGCTCCGATAATGCTGAAATCGGCTAGCAGTTGCTGGTCCGATGCAGCCCGCGCTTGCGCTAGCGCCGTCACAGGTTCTAGATACTTGTCTGACATATTGCATGTGATGGGACGCTGATGATCAGGCGTAAACTGGAAGTCTGTGTCGAAACATTGGCGGACCTGCATGTCGCACTGGCTGGAGGGGCGGACCGGATCGAATTATGCAGCGCGCTGGCGCTGGGCGGGCTGACCCCATCGGCCGGGCTGGTGGCGCAGGCGGTGGAGGCCGTGCGGCAGCGGGGCATGAGCATCCGCGCCATGGTCCGCCCGCGCGATGGCGACTTTGCCTATGATGCGAGCGATCTCGCCACCGCACGGGCGGAGGGTGTGGCGCTGATCGGGCAGGGCGTTGACGGGCTGGTGTTCGGCGCAGCGCGCGCCGGGCAACTGAACGGCGCGGCGCTCGCCGACTGGACCGCCGCGATGCGCCAATCCCGCCCCGACATCGGCCTGACATTGCATCGCGCGATCGATCTGGTCGATGATCCGGTCGCGGCGGTCGATCAGGCCGTCCTTCTCGGCTTCGACCATATCTTGACATCGGGTGGCGCGACACGGGCCATTGATGCGCTCCCGATACTCGCTGCAATGCAGGCGCGCGCGGCCGGGCGGATCATCATCATGCCCGGCGCAGGCGTCCGCGCCGCCAATGTCGGCGCGATCATCGCCTCCACCGGCGTGTCGGCAGTCCATGCCTCCGCGAGCGAAGAAACAGAGGCGGTCGATGCCCACGCCCTCGCCCTGGGATTTGCGTTGGGCAACAGGCGACGCACATCGCTTGCCCAGGTGCGCGCCATCAGAGAGGCGATCGACCAATGATCCGGCTCCACCGCCGCGAAACCCTGACACTCGGTCTGGCTGCCAGCCTGCTCCCTGACGTCGCGACCGCGCGCCCCGCACCTGACGCATCGCCGTTGCTCCACGGCCTTGGTCCCCGTGACGACGCCCCCTGGCACCTGCCGCAAAGCGATCCCTCGCGCCTGCTGCTCGATGAAGGCTGGCGCTTCCATGAAGGCGATATCGACGTGCCGCCGCCGGTCGGCCATCACCTGACCTATTTGTCGGTGAAAGCAGGCAATGCCCGTGGCCCGGCGGCGATCGACTGGGACGATGGCGACTGGCAAAGGGTGCGCCTGCCCCATGACTGGGCCTCCGCCCAGCCGTTCGTCAAAAGCGCCAACGTTTCGCAGGGCTATCGCCCGCGCGGCATCGGCTGGTATCGCCGTACCTTCCGGCTCGACCCGGCTGATCGGGACAAGCGGCTGGAATTGCATTTCGGCGGCATCGCGACGCAGGCGACCATCTGGGTCAATGGCAGCGTCGTCGCGCGCAATTTCTCCGCCTATAATGCGATCAACATCGACATCACCCCCTTCGCCCGTTTTGGCGAGGAGGATAATGTCGTCGCCATCCGCGTCGATGCCAATGCGATGGAAGGCTGGTGGTATGAGGGCGCGGGCCTCTATCGCCATGCCTGGCTCGCCAGACACCCCGCCGTCTCGATCGCCACGGACGGCGTGCATTGCGATCCCCGGCAGGAGGGTGGCGCTTGGCGCGTGCCTGTCACCCTGACCGCCCAAAGCATCGCGCGCGACCCGCGTTCGATGCGCGTCACCGCCATCCTGCGAGACCCGGACGGGCGGGAGGTAAGCCGTCAGCAGGCGATGCTGGACGTGCCGCCCCTCGCGCAGGCCAGCGTCGCCCTGACCATCCCGGTCGCCGCACCCCGCCTCTGGTCGGTCGACGATCCCGCGCTCTATAGTGTCGATCTGCTGCTGGATGGGCCGGACGGCACCGACCGGCGGATCATTCCCATCGGCTTTCGCACCATCGCGTTCGACGCTGACCGGGGCTTGTTGCTCAACGGCACGCCCGTCAAGCTCAAGGGGGTGTGCGTCCATCTCGACCATGCCGGGGTCGGTGTGGCGGTGCCGGACGCGCTGCTTGCCTGGCGGCTGGCGCGGCTCAAGGATATGGGCTGCAACGCCATCCGTTGCTCGCATAATGCGCAGGCGGAGGAATTTTATGCCCTGTGCGACCGGATGGGCTTTCTGGTCATGGACGAAAACCGCATCTTCAATCCCGCGCCGGAAAATCTGGCGCAGCTGGAATGGCTGGTCCGCGCCCATCGCAACCATCCCAGCATCATCCTGTGGTCGGTGTTTAATGAGGAACCGATGCAGGGGACGCGCGCCGGGGTGGAGATGGTTCGCCGGATGCGGGCTGCCGTCCGCGCGCTCGATGACAGCCGCCCGGTCACGGCGGCGATGAACGGATCTTTCTACGATCCCGACAATGTGTCGCAGGTCGTCGATGTCATGGGGTTCAACTATTATCTCGACGATTATGACCGTTTCCACGCGCTGAATCCGCGCCAGCCGCTCACCAGTTCGGAAGATACCAGCGCCTTCATGACGCGCGGCGCCTATGCCAGCGACGCGGGCGCGCATGTCATCGCCGCCATGGATGAAGAAGCGGCACCCTGGGGCGCCACCCACCGCAAGGCGTGGAAGGCGATTGCCGAGCGGCCCTTCGTCGCTGGCGGCTTTGTCTGGACGGGGTTCGACTATCATGGCGAACCCACCCCCTATGAATGGCCGACGATCGCCAGCTTCTTTGGCATTCTCGACCTGTGCGGCTTTGCCAAGACCGCCTATGATATCCGCCGCGCCCAATGGATCGATGATCGTCCAGTCGTGGGTGTCGCGCCGCACTGGACCTGGCCGGGGCGCGAAGGGCAGCCCATCGATCTGCTGGTAACCTCCAATGCGCCACGGGTGCGGGTGCGGGTCAATGGCCGGATCGTCGCGGACCAGCCCTGCGACCGGATCATGGGCGTAACCGTCAGGACCAGCTATGAACCCGGCCTGCTGGAAGTGGAGGCGTTGCGCGATGGGAAGGTCGTCGCTCGCGCCGCACACCATACGGCCGGTCCAGCGGTCGCGCTGCGCCTCACGCCCACGCGCGCCCATCTGCGCGGCGATGGGGAGGATGTCCTGGCCATCACCATCGACGCTATCGACGCACGCGGCCACCATGTTCCGGTCGCGCAATATATGGCGCGCTTCACCATCAACGGCGCGACCCTGATCGGTGTGGGCAATGGCGATCCCAATTGCCATGAAAGCGAAAAGGCAGCCGAACGGTCGCTGTTCAACGGCCTTGCGCAGATGATCCTTCAGGCAGGCACGGGCCGCGGCCAGATCCGCGTAGAGGCGCAGGCGGAGGGCTTGCGGTCCGCCCGCTTGGTCCTCCCGCAACTGGCGGTCACGCCCCGCCCGTCGGTTCCGGCGCTGCCGCCGCGCACGCTGGTCGGCGAATGGCGGCGCTCACCCGCCTTTGCGGATCGCCCCGATCCCGCCTCGCGCCCGGCCGATGGCGACAATAATCTGTGGGCCTTCATGCGCGCAGGCACGCCGACGCCAGCCGATACCATACCGCAATGGTGCGTCTATCGCGCGGCCTTGCCCCAGCGCAAGGCGATCATCGCGCGCGGTGGCCGAATCAGCTTCACCGCCCTCGCCGGACAGGCCGAACTATGGGTCGACGGTCGTCTGCTGGTCACCAGAGCCGAAGCCGCATCCGCCCCGCTGGTCGCTGACCTGCCGCCCGGCGCCAAGGAGGTTGCGCTTCTGATCCGTTCGGACGCGGGGCAGCCGTCCGGCCTGCTCGGCCGGGTGCAGGTGGAGGCGCGGGACTGACCGCCCGCGCCGCGCCTTACCGGAACGCCCCGATGGTCGCGATCGCGATGGCGGGCGCAGGCACTGCCGGGCGCGGGAAGCGCAGCCGCACATAGCGCGCCGGGCGTGGCGCGGAAAAGGGGATGCGCTGCGTCGCGCGGGCATAGTTGATATTCTGGAACTCGCCTTCTTCCGCCTTGCTCCAGCGCTGGCCATCGACGCTGGTTTCCACCATATAGCGCGCGGGCGGCGCGGCCTGCGGATCGACATGGCGGGTCGGGGTCAGCGTAAATCCGGCCAACGTCTCCGCCTTGCCCAGATCGATGGTCAGCATCGCCGGGGCCGGGCTGGTCCAGGCCGTCTTGGCGTTGTCATCCAGCATGGCCGCGCCGCCTGGCGCGCTGGCGGCGATGATCGTCCACCCGTCGCGCGCGACGATGCTGGGATCATTGACCTGCGCCGGGGGCAGCGTGACCGGCGCTACCGACAGGAACAGCGCAAATTCGCGCAGCGTCGGCCCGGCCTCTGCCGCCACAGCGCGGAAACGTACCCGGCGCGGTGACACCGGCGCAGGCAGCCGCACCAGCCGCTGCGGTCCCACCATGTCCTTGCGCGCGACCTCCCGCCAATCCTGCCCGTCATCGGCGATGTCGATGGCAAAGCTGGTCGTGCGCAGCCCCAGCGGCAGCCATTCCTGCAAGCGGATCGTGTCGAACCGGGTGCCGGGGGCCAGGTCCAGCGTCAGGCTGGCGTCGCGCGCATCGGCTGGCGCACACCAGAAACTCTCAGGATTGCCGTCGATGGCATGGCCGGCGGTGCCGCCAATGTCGGCGCTGGCGCTCGCCACCGCGCCGCGTGCCAGATCGGTCGCGAAACTCGCGCGCACCGCGTCGCCGAACGCAGTCAGGCTGGCGACATCGCGCTCGGCGATCCGACCGCGCCGGTCGGGCGGCAGGTTCAGGTGGAATGTCGTGCCATGGCCGATCGACTGGTCGAACATGGCCATCAGTTTCTGCGGCGTCTTGACCTGCGCATCCTCGTCCGCATGATAGAACCAGCCGGGCCGGATCGACACATTGGTTTCGGCGGGCCACCACAGCGCGCCGCCGCGCACCCCGCTATTGCCCTTCACCTGGTCATAGGGTTCGTCGGGCATGGTCGGCCAGCATGGGTCACCGGCATGGCCATCCTCATTGCCGACCCAGCGTATGTCGGCCCCCAGCGGATCGAAGGTGCAGGCACCCGGTTGCAGCTGGTGGACCAGCGCGACGATGGCGGGCCAGTCATAATAGGCGGGGGCGTCGATCTTGCGGGTTTCCCGCGCCCCCCCATAATAGCCGTCTCCGCCATTGGCCCCGTCGAACCAGACCTCGAACAGATCGCCATAGCGGGTGCATAATTCGGTCAGTTGCGCCCGGTAATAGTCGATATAGGCGGGCGTGCCATAATCTGCGCGGTTGCGGTCCCATGGCGACAGATAGACGCCAAAGCCGATTCCGCCCCGACGGCAGGCCTGCTCCAGTTCGCCCACTATGTCGCCCTTGCCGTCCTTATAGGGGCTGGACCGGATGCAATGGTCGGTCAGCATGGTGGGCCACAGGCAAAAACCGTCATGATGCTTGGCGGTGATGATCAGGCCGTTGAGGCCACCGGCCTTGGCCGCCGCGACGATCTGGTCGGGATCGAAATCGGTCGGATTGAACAGCTTGGGATCTTCGTCGCCATAGCCCCATTCCTTGTCGGTATAGGTGTTGATCGAAAAATGGACGAAGGCATACATGCGCCGGTCATGCCATTTCATCTGGCGGGGCGATGGCGTCGCGCCCCATGGCGCGGGCAGGGCAGGGCGGGCCGTGACCCCTGCCGGACCGCGCGGCGCGCAGGCGCTGGCGCCCGCGATCAGCGATCCTGCCATCAGGGTGCGACGGGTGACATAGGCGGTCATGGTTTGGCTCCGTTAGGCAAGTCTTGGTTCAACGGCTGGGGGATCAGCCACACTTCGGCAATCTGCCGTCCACGCCCGCCGCCGCCGATGCCCGGCGGGCGGGTCCAGCTCAGGTCGAGCGTCCCACCGGCGGTCAGCGCTTGCGGTATGGCCAGCTCGACGCGCTGCGGATTGGCGCTGCGCACGGGTGGGGCGGGCAGTTGCATTCCGTTGGCGGTCAGCGTCAGCGGCAGGACATAATCCTCGCCTGCCCAGGTGTAGCGCAGCCGATAGGTGCGTCCCTTCTCCAGCCCCTCATAATGGAGCATGAGCGGCTGCTCATACAGCGCCTCGGCATAGCTGAGTTCCGCCATGCGCCAGCCTTCGTCGGGACTATGTCCAGCTACGCCGTCAATCGCGCTGCGCCACAGTTGCGGATCGTCGGGATAGCCCGGCCCGCGCACCAGATGCGGCTCATTGCCGGGATCGCCCAGATCATCATAAAGCGCCAAATCCGCCATGCCCCACCGGTCGCCGATCGCGACCAACGCCTTGACCTGCTCGGCCCGTGTCGCCAACGCCAGCGCCGCAGCCATGTCCCGCTCCACCGCGACCCGATCGTTCAAATCGATCATCGCCCGGTCCAGATTGGCACCCCGCCGCCAGTGGGACGCGCCATGCCGCTCGACCGACAACTGCATCCCGGCCTTCGTCCATAGTTGGTCCGCCAGAAGCACCAATCGCTCGTGCAGCGTCGCCACCCGTTCCGCGTCTGGCCGCGCATAGGCAAAGCGCGCGCCCGCCACGGCTGCGTCCGGCCCGATGCCCGGTGTCTGCCGCAATGTATACAGCGCCTCTGCCTGCCGCGCCCTCGCGCCCATCAACCGTGCGCGGACCAATGCGTCATAGACCGCGCGATAGCGATAAAGATCGGCCTGCCAACTTGTTGATTTGATGCGTTCAACAGCATCCAGCGTCGCATCGATCCCGACATTGCCCGCCGGATCACCCCGCCAGTTCGCCTCCAGCATCGCCGGGATCGCGGCAAAGGCGGGGTCGCCGATATAAAAGCGCGAATATTGCTTTGCTATGTCCAGCTCAGTGTCGGCTTTCCATCCCAGCGCCAGCCATTGATGCACATTCCAGTCGTCATTGATCCCTTCGGAATAGCTGACCGCGCCCCGCGTACCGGGCGACAGATGATCGAAGGCCGCCCGCATCGCCGCCGGTCGCGGGTTCACCGGCTCGCGCCCCTGCGTCAGTGCGAAGGCCGGGTGCCAGTCTGCCACCGGCAACTGCGCCTGCATCGCATGGGCCGTATCGGGATACAGCTCGACCGGATATCGTCCGCTGATCCGGCGCAGATGCGCCGCCACGCTCTCCCGCGTCTGCGGCCCGACGAAAATGCCGCTCAGCCAGCGCGGCTGCTTCCCCAGCTGCGCGTAAAAGGCATCCAGTCCCGCCGCATCGAACCCTTGCGTCGATAACAGCAGTTCCGCCTTCGGAAAGCGCCCACGCAGGACGCTCGCCAGCCGCCGGGCGAGGGGGAAAAGCCGGTCAGGCGGGCTATGGCCCGGATCGCCACCGGGAATATAGAGCGCATCGACCTTGGGCAGGCTGCGCAACAGCACATCGAGCCGCACCGCCTCCGCCGCATCTGCCGCGCCGCCGTCATAATCTTCCAGCGCCGGATAGAAAATCGCGACGTCTAGACCCAGCACTGTGGCTGCCCCTGCCATGGCGGCGACCGCCTGCTCCGGCGGCACCGGCATCAAGGGCGATGTCGGCGCATCGTCGGATCGCGGCGCGATGATCTGGATGCGGTTTGCCCCCCACAGCGCGAAATCCTCGATCCGCCGCCGCAGCATCGCGGGGGTCCAGGCGTCGTAGCTGTTATTCTTGAACCGATAGCCGATCTGCGTCCCACGCACCGCCTGCTGGGGCTGCTCCGTCACCGGCGCATCCAGCCTCAGCAGCAGGCCATCGGTATGGCGCAGCACCCAACCTGCGCCGTAGATCAGACCGCGCGTTCCCTTCGCCCGGATGGCGATGCCATCACCCCGCCGGTCGATGCGGAACGCCTCTTGCGCCATCCCGCGTGCCTCGATCATCCGCACCCGCACTCTGCATCCCGCCGATCGCCCCCCGCGCTCCGCCAGCCTCTGCCGCAGCAGCCCGGCCGCGACCGGCTCTCCCTCGACGCAGACGGATTGAAGCGCGACCGGCGCGGGCACTGCGCCGGTCGCGGTCGCCAGCATCAGGGCGGCGACCAGGGTCATGCGGGGCGGCCGGGGCGGTCCTCGACCCGCGCGGCAAAGCTTTTGTTCGGTGTATCGCTCATCTCGAACCGCAACGTGCCGCCCCTGACCAGATCGGCATGGGCGATCCAGCTTTTCGTCCATGGCTGCCCGTTCCAGCTGACGGCGCGCACATAGGGCGTGGCGGCGCTGTTCCCCGGTGCCTCGATCACCAGTGTGCGGCCTTCGCCCAGCCGCACGATCGCCCGCTCGAACAGGGGGCTGCCCAGCACATAGGTCGCGCTCACCGGATCGACCGGATAGAAACCCAGCGCCGACAGGATGAACCAGGCGCTCATCTGCCCGCAATCGTCATTGCCGATAATACCGTCGGGCGCGGCCTTGTACATCTCCGCCATCAGTCGCCGGACCATCGACTGCGTTTTCCACGCCGCCCCGCAATAGGCGTAGAGATAGGCGACATGATGGCTGGGTTCATTGCCATGGGCATATTGGCCGACCAGCCCGCTAATGTCGGGCGGCGCGCCTTCGGGCAGGGTGGAATCGGCGGTAAACAGTCCGTCCAGCTTGGCCTCGAAAGCGGCGTCCCCGCCCATTGCCGCTATCAGGCCATACACGTCATGCTGGTTCAGAAATGTGGCCTGCCAGCTATTGCTCTCGGTAAAATCGCGCCACGTCTTGGAATGACCAATGCCATTGGGGGCAAAGGGTTCGGCCCACCGCCCATCGGCCAGGCGCGGCCGGGCAAAGCCGGTTTCCGTATCGAAAACATTGCGCCAGTTGCCACACCGCTGCCGCAGCCGCGCCGCCCGGTCCCCCGCGCCAGCGGCATCGGCGATATGCGCGGCGGCATAGTCGTCATAGCTATATTCCAGCACGCGCGACACGCTTTCAAAAATGCGGTCGGCGGGGATGAACCCCATCTCGTCATATTCGCGAATGCCCAGGCTGTTGTCGAGATGCGGGGCCGACCAGTCGAACAGCCGCTTCTCGATCCCCGGCCAGGCAGCGGCATAATCGGCAGGGATGCCCTTGGCCCGCGCTTCGGCAAGCACCGCAACGCTGTGCCAGCCGATCATGCAGCCGGTCTCCACCCCCTGCAACGGCCAGACCGGGGGGCCGAACGGGTTTTGCTGCGTCTGGCGGATCAGGTCGGACGTGAACGCCGCCGCCTGCTTCGGCCGGATCAAGGTCTGGAGCGGGTGAAAGGCCCGATAGGTATCCCATAGCGAATAGGCGCTATAGGCCTGCTCGCCATCGGCCAGCCGGTGGACCTGCCGGTCCAGCCCGACATAACGCCCGTCGACATCGGAAAACAGCGTCGGCCCCAGGCTCGCATGATAGAGGGCGGACGACAGGATCGTGCGCTGCTCCGCCGTGCCACCTTCCACCCGAATATGGCCCAGTTCCGCGTCCCACGCCTTTTGCGCGGCGGCGCGATAGCGATTAAAATTCCAATGCCGCGCCTCGGCCTTCAGATTGGCGATGGCCCCATCCTGATCGACCGCCGATATGCCGCACCGGATTAGCAACGGCACCCGTCCGGCATCGTCAAAATGCAGCACGGCCTTCAGCCGCTTGCCGGTGACGCCAGTGGAGCCTGCGGGTGCATCCTCATCACCGAAAAAGTCGATGCTGTCCGGTTGCCGCGACAGTTGCATCGCAAAGAAGATGCGCCGTCCCTTCGCCCAGCGAAACACCCGCCGCGTGCCGGTCAGCATCATGCCGTCCCAACGCAGCGCCGCCTCGTCGATCAGCGGCGCGTCGCCCGGTCCCTCCATCACCAAATGGCTCAGGTCGATCAGTACATGGCCCGGCCCTGCGGGGAAATGATAGCGATGGATGCCGGTACGCGGCGTCACCGTCAGTTCCGCCCGCACCCCGCTTTCCAGCATGACGGCATAATAGCCCGGCTCGGCCCGCTCGCCGCTGTAACGCTGGCGATAGCCCGGTTCGGACAGGTCGAGCGGCCCCGGCTGCAAGCGCACCGGGCCACGCCTCGGCACCACCAGCACGTCCAGCATGTCGCCGATCCCGGTGCCTGATAGATGGGTGTGCGAAAAGCCCAGCAGCGACGCATCGCCATGATGATAGCCCGAACAGGTGTCCCAGCGCGCCGTGTCGGTATCGGGCGACAATTGCACCATGCCAAAGGGCATCGACGCGCCGGGGAAGGTGTGACCGTCGCCGCCGGTTCCGACGAACAGGTCGGGCGGAGTCGCCGCTACCGACGCGGCATCCAGCCGGAAGGCACCGGCCAGCGTCAGCGCACCGCTGCTCGCCAGCAGCGCGCGGCGGGTCAGGCGGGTCACAGTCTCTCTCCCAGCAAAGCAGGTTTGCGCCGCGCCAGATCCAGCATCAGCTCGCCAAACAGCCCATTGGCCCATGCGAACCAGTGGCGCGTAAAGCTCTTGGGATCATCCTGATCGAACGCTTCGTGCATGAAGCCGGTCCCGGCATGGCTGGCCTTGAGCCAGCGCAGGCACTGGCGGATGATGGCGTCATCGTCGCTGTTCATCGCCCGCATGATGATCGCCATCGGCCAGATCATGCGCAACCCGGCATGGGGACCGCCGATACCCTCCGCCGCCTTGCCCTTGAAGAAATAGGGATTGCGCTCGCTCCACGCGGCTACAGCCGTCCGCCGGAACAAAGGGTCGTCGGCTGGCACCGCGCCCAGATAGGCCAGCGCGGACAGGCTCGGCACATTGGCGTCGTCCATGAAATGGCCGTTGCCAAAGCCGTCCACTTCATAGGCCCAGAGCCGCTCACCAGTCGCCGGGTCGATCATCGTCCCATGGGCGCGAGTGGCGGCCTCGACCTCATCGGCCAGCGCCTTGGCATCGCTGGCCAGCGCATCGTCCTTCGCCGCCTCGCTTGCCACGATCGCCAGCTTGCGCAGCGCCGCCACCGCAAACAGATTGGCGGGGACCAGGAAGGGAAAGATGCAGGCATCGTCGGACGGGCGATACATGCTGTGGATCATCCCGACCTTGCGTGTCGGCGCGCCATAGCCGTTCAGGATCAGCGTTTCGGTGGCCAGTCTGTCGCGCCGCAAGAAGCGATAGGGACCGGGACCATCCTTACGCTGCTGTTCGCGGAAGGTGCGGATGCTGGCGCGCGCACCGTCACGCCACAGCGCATCGAACGGCGCGGCATCGCCGCTCACCCGCCAATAATCATGCGCCAGCCGCATCGGATAGCAGAGCGAGTCCACCTCCCATTTCCGCTCGGCGACACCCGGTTTCATGTCGGTATCGTCGGCCAGCGCCCAGGGCAGGTTGGTCTTGGCGGCGGGATCGCGCATGAAGGCATTGGCATAGGGATCGATCAGGATCGAGCGCGCCTGCCGGGCGATCAGGCCGCGGAATAGCTGGCGCAGTGCGGCATCGTCGCGCGCCAGATGAACATAGGGATTGAGCTGCGCCGAACTGTCGCGCAGCCACAGGCATTCAATGTCGCCGGTGATGACGAAGGCGTCGGGCCTGCCGTCCACCTCGCCCATGAACACGGTCGTGTCGAGCGTGTTGGGATAGCAGTTGCCGAACATCCATCGCAGTTCAGGATCGCCGATCCGCGCCGAGACGCGGGCGATCTCGCGGTCCACCGCCGGGCTGGTGAAGCGGCGATCGGCCGGGGCAGGGCGCTTGCTGGCGGTGCGCGGCGCAGCGCCGATGGCCGGCATTGCTGCCATGGCCAGACTGGCGGCGATCATGGCGCGGCGATCCATCCTCATTTGGGCAATTCCTGCATTCCGCTGATCGTGAAGGGAACCTCCACGCCGCTCGCTTCGCCCGGCTGCCCGCCACCGATAAACAGGCGATAGGCGCCGGGCCGCACGGCCCGCATGCCATCACGATCCACCGTCGACAAGGCGCGCGGATCGAGCGTGAAACTCACTATCTTGTCCTTGCCTTTTTTTAGCATCACCCGCTGGAAGCCCACCAGGCTATGGCGCAACAGTGGATCGTTGAAATCGCCGATCCGTTGCAGTTCTTCCGGCGGGATCAGATAGGCCTGCGCCACTTCCTCACCATCACGATCGCCACTGTTACGCAGTCGCGCCTTGACGGTCAGCGTGGTTCCGGCCGCTATCTCCGCTGGCGCTTCGGCCCGATCATAGGCAAATTGCGTGTAGCTCAGGCCATGGCCAAAGCCCCAGAGCGGGGTGCCATGGAAATAGCGATAGGTCCGCTCCCGCATATTATAATCGACGAAGGCGGGCAGGTCGCGGGTCCTGGCGTAGAAGGTGACCGGCAGACGACCGGACGGCGCATAGCGTCCCTCGATCAGGTCGCTGATCGCCGTGCCGCCCGCCTGACCGGGATACCAGGCGGCGATGATCGCATTGGCATTATCTTTGGCCCATTGCATCGCCACCGCGCTGCCCGACATCAGCACGACGACCAATGGCCTGCCGCTGGCTTTCACGGCCTCCAGCAATTGCTGCTGCGCCTGCGGCAAAGCAATATCGGTGCGATCACCCCCGGAAAAGCCCGGCACTTCGATCTGGAGCGCCTCGCCCTCGACCGCGGGCGACAGGCCGACAAAGGCGATCACGGCGTCCGCAGCCCGCGCCTGCGCAACGGCATAGCTGCGCTGGGGCAGGGGCGGCGCGACCCAGGTCAGCCTTATGCCTTCATCTTCGCTGGCATGCGACAGTTCCAGCCGGACCTTGCGGGGCCGCGCATCATCGAAGTCCAGCCGCGTCTCGATTTTGCTATTGTCCCCTGTATCCACGATAACCGGTTGATCATCGATCCACAGCCGCACCGCATCATGGCCATTGCAATCGAAACAGCGCGGCACATCGATGCGCAATATATGTTCGCCAGCCCCTTCCGGCATCAACGTCCCGGTCCAGCGCACGCCATAGCGATCGGACGGCACACCGGGCGCAGGGGACGTGCGGTTCCAGTCGAAATCGACTTTTTTGTGGGTCTGGGTAGTGATCGGTGCGCCGGTCATGGCCGGGTCAGCGAAAAATTCAGCTTTCAGACCCGTGGCAAAGGCGGTTTCGGGGATGACCACCGGCACGCCGTCGGCCAGCGTCGATCCCTGGGCATAATGGACGTCGAACCTTTTGCGCAGCGCTGCCAGCGGCGTTACGGGATCAGCAGCTGTGCCGTGATAATTGGCCTCCAGCACATCCAGACTATCGGCATTGGGACCAACAACAGCAATGCGCGCGCCGCGCTTCAGCGGCAGGACGCCGTCATTCTGGAGCAGCACCAGCGACTTGCGCGCCGCTTCCAGCGCTAGCGCCTGATTGGCCGCCGTATCGACGGCGCTCGCCGGGATGCTGTCCCACCGGCTCTTCGCGCCAAATGCGTCACCCAGCACCTTGCGCACCGCAAAGGTGCGGGCAAGCGCAGTGTCGACTGTCGCGGTCGTCGTCAGCCCTTGCGCCAGCGCCTTGTCCAGTGCGGCATAGGCCTTGCCACAATTCAGGTCCATGCCCGCATTGATCGCCACCGCCGACGCGGCGGCGTTGGTCTGGCGATAGCGCTGATAATGGTTGATATTGCCGATCGCATCGCAATCCGACACGACCAGGCCGTCAAAGCCCCAATCCTTCCGCACCCGCTGGTTCAGCAGCCAGTCGGACGCACAAACCGGCACGCCATGGACGCTGTTATAGGCACACATGACCGACAGCGCCTTGCCTTGCGTCAACGCCATGCGGAAGGCGGGCAGGTAGGTCGCTTCCATATCATAGGCGCTGGACTGGACGTTGAAGCTGTCGCGTCCGGCTTCCGGCCCGCTATGCGCGACCAGATGTTTGGGCGTGGCGATGACGCGGGGCTGCGCGAGATCCGGTCCCTGCAACCCCTTCACATAGCCCACGGCCAGACTGCCGGTCAGCAGCGGATCCTCACCATAGGTTTCCTGTCCCCGCCCCCAGCGCGGATCGCGGAAAATATTGATGTTGGGCGACCATATGGTCAGCCCCTGATAGCGCCGCCGGTCCTGGCCGGGCAGGCCATTATATTTGGCGCGCGCCTCGGTCGATACCACCGTGCCGATCCGCTCCATCAGGTCCGGGTCCCAGGTCGCGCCAAGGCCGATCGCCTGCGGGAACACCGTCGCCACGCCATTGCGGGCCAGGCCGTGCAGCGCCTCGTTCCAATAGTCATAGGCGGGCAGCTCCGGGCCATCGGCCGGCGCGCCCGATTGCAGCTGCGCGGCCTTTTGCGCCGCTGTCATCGACGCAATTTTCGCCTGGATATCAGCATCGACGACAGGCGTGGCCGCCGCCAGCAGGACCAGCATCACGCTCAACGACCGGCTCCCAGATGGCGCAGCTCTAGCCCTTTTTTGAGGGTTGAAAGGGATGCCTCCGACGCAATGGAAACGGTCACGCTCTCTCCGGGCAGCAGGTCGATATAATTATCGGACGCGCTCGCGTCGATCGCGCCGAAACCGATCCATAGTCCGCGCGCAAGGCGCGTTGCCTTGACGGTAAGTTGCGGCTTGCCATCGGCGCTCATCGACCAGCTTGCGACCAGGCCGGGGTCGGGTAGGGCCATCGCCTTTTCCGGCAGCGCCGACACGATGGCGCGCGATACCTGCTCGCCGTTCACCATCAGTTCCGCCACTGCAAAGGTGCGGCTCCTGTCCGCCGTGCCGAACAGCATGTCATCGCCAAGGTCGCCAACCTTCAGGGCGGAAAGCGGCGCGAGCGTCGCCGTCCCTTCCTTCACCAGCGTCTCCCTGCCATCGACATCGACCAGTCGAATCCGCCATGTCGCCGCAACCGGGGTCGTCCGGTCGGAAATCAGCGACACTTCCGTCCGGCCATCCTCATGGCGGCCCGCCGCAATCGCGACCGGCGCAAAGAAACGGCGCGCGGCATAGTGCAGCGCCTTCCAGCGACCATAATAATCGATGCTCGACCAGGACGCGCCCGGCCAGACATCGTTCAATTGCCAGTAGAGCGATCCCATGGTGAGCGGGCGGCAGGCGCGGTGATGCAGCGCGCCCAGGGTGATGCCATCGGCCTGCATCGCCTGGCTCAGATAGACGAAGTCGGCAAAGTCGCGGGGCGTGTGATAGCGTTGCTCGATATAGAGCAGCAACCGTTCCTGTCCTTTACCCTTCAGGAATTTCTGGTGGGCGCGCATGACGGGCGCCGTGATCGACAGGTCCTTGGCATCGGCAAAGGCGCGGATGGTCGGCATGACCGGCATTGCCTGAAGCCCATATTCGGACATGAAGCGCGGGCAGCTGTCGAGATAGGCGGTCGCTGGCTTTTTGCCGCCCCAGACGTCCCAATAATGGCGATCGCCGTCGCCATCGACATCGGGCTTGCCCTCATAATTGCTGCTGGGTGACCCCGGCCAATACGGCACATCGCTGTCAAGCCGCTCTGCGGCATCGCGCAAAACCTGGTTGAACAATATGGCCATGCCAACGCCGATCCGCTCCTGCTCGTCGGCACCCACCCGCTTCTTGAAGGCGATCCGGTCGGACCAGTTTTCCCAGCCGGACAGCACTTCATTATTGCCCGACCACAGCACGATCGATGGATGCGCCTGCACCCGCGCGACCTGTTCTTCCGCCTCGATGCGGACATTTTCGCGAAAATCGCGATCATAGGGCGTCACCGCGCCGCCAAACATGAAATCCTGCCAGACCATCAGGCCCAGCCGGTCGGCGGCATCATAGAAGCTGTCGGGCAGATAATGGCCGCCGCCCCAGATGCGGACCATGTTCATGTTGGCGTCGCGCGCGTCCGTCAGGATCGACGCCATCCGTTCCGCCGTCACGCGCGGCGCAAAGCTGTCGAACGGGATGACATTGGCACCCTTCATGAAGATCGGCAGGCCGTTCACTTTGGTCGTGAACCCGCGTCCCTTGTCGTCCGCCTCGCGCACCAGTTCGACCGTGCGCAGGCCAGTGCTTTTCTCCGCCCGATCGGCGTCCTCGCCGTTGAAACTGACCCGCGCAGCGACCTTGTAGAGCGGCTGCGCGCCATAGCCGGTGGGATACCAAAGCTGCGGCGCGTCGATGGATACCGGCACGGCGACCTGATTGACGCCAGCGGCGACCTGGACGGTGCGGGTGGAAACGACTGACCGGCCGTTCGGATCAGTAACAGTCGTTTCCACCCGCGCCTGGCCGCCGCGATCGGCGACCAGGTTCAGATTGGCGGTGATGCGGGCTTCCGCTTGTGACACCGCCTCCTGCGCGACCCGCAGGCTCTCGATGCGCAGGCTGTCCCACGCTTCGATTTTGATGGGGCCATTCGGCCCGATATTCAGGATGCGCGGCCCCCAGTCCCAGCCATAATGATATTTGGGCTTGCGAATATAGGGCGATGTCTGCCGACCTTCCGGCTCGTCACCAAAGACGCTGTCATATTCGCCGGGCAAGGGGTTGGAGAGCGGCAATATCTTGGGCTGCAACGTCTTGAGCGGCGACGCGAAGCGGATCATTATCTCGTTCGCGCCTGCTTTCAGCAGCGGCTTCACATCGGCGCGCCACCGGCGATGGGCGTTGTCGGCGGTCAGCACCAACTTGCCGTTCACGACTACGCTCGCGAACGTATCCAGCCCGTCAAACAGCAGGTCGATATGATCGCGCGCCAACAACGCTGCATTGGCGTCGATCCGTCCGCGATATTCCCAATCGCTGCGCCCGACCCACTGGATCGTCGCCTCGTTGAGACCGACGAACGGATCGGGCGTGATCTTCGCGTCCATCAGGTCGCTCTGCACCGTACCCGGCACGGTCGCGGGCAGCCATGTCGCGGCCTTGGGATGCGCCTTGGCGACCTCCTTTTCGTCCGGCGACAGACGCAGCGCCCATCCCTTGTCGAGCATGATGTCGGTGCGCAGCCCGGCGCTCACCGCAACCGGGGCGGTAGCCAGCAACAGGGCGAGGGCGGTGCGCAGCATCAGCGGCGATCCTCCAGCGTCACGGTCTCGACGGCATAGAAGGGATCGGACAAGGGCGACGTGAACTGGAAACAGAGATTGGCGTCCCCCTTCTGATCGGCAACCGGCGCGCTGAACGTCATCCGGTTTGGCGCGCTCTTGGGATTGGGCAGGGGAAAGGTGCCAACCACCGCGCCCTCGCATCCGCCAGCCCGCACGACCAGTTCGCCATGCGCGGTGACCGCATAATGCGCCCGCAAAGCACTTTCTTCATGCGCCAGACCATAATGGCGCGGCAGACGGGCTACCACGATCGTGACGGCTTTCGCCTCGCCCAGCGGCGCGTCAGCCCATTGGGTGCAGGTGTCGAAGATATTGACGTTGAACGTCGGGGCATCCTCGCTCTGGCCCGATACCAGCGGCACGCGCAGACCAAGTGCGCCCTTGGGGCAAGCGACCAGATCGGATGCGGTCGCACGGAGCAGCGCGGCGCGGGACGCATCGAAACGGCGTAGCGCGGCGGCGGCACGGCCATCGGTCAGATAGGCTGCCGCCTCGACACTCGCGCCAGTCCTGATTGTCAGTGGCGCGGAATAAGCCTGCGACCTTCCGCCCAGCTTGCCGTTCGTCGCATAGCGGATCACCCCCGCGCCCGCCTGCGTATCCAGGACCAGCGTCACGTTGCCGCTGCGCAGCGCGTCGCCCCGGCTTCCCTGTATTCTGAAATTGACGGCGAAGGCGCTGTCTGCCGCCGCGATGCCCTCGCGCTGGTAACGCAGCATCTGCGGATCGAGCCGCGCGACAAAGCCCTTCCAGTCGCGCTTGTCCCTGGCCGACCATGTCAGCTCCGCCACGGCGGACAGGCGGGGGAAGATCGCATGTTCCTTCTGCTTCGCCGTGGCCAGATATTCGGAGAAGGCGGTTGCCTGCGCGCCCAGCACATGACGGGCATTGTCGGCGGAAACGCCCGCCGCCACCGGCTCGAACGCATAGACCTGCTCCAGCGTCTGGATCGACAGGCGACCGGACGGCTCGTCGCTGCGATCGGACTGGAGGCTGTCGAAATAGAGAATGGGGGCGGGAGCCAGGACGACATCATGTCCCTTGTTCGCCGCCTCGACCGCCCCCTTCTCGCCACGCCAGGACATGACCGATGCGCTGGTCGGCACATCGCCCTCCAATATCTCGTCCCAGCCGATCAGGCGGCGGCCCTTGGCTGAGAGATATTGGCCAAGCTGCGCGATCATCCAGCCCTGCATCTGGTTTTCGGTCTTGATGCCCAGTTTCTTCATCTGCGCCTGAACCTGCGGCGAACGCTGCCACTGGTCCTTGACCGCTTCGTCCCCGCCGACATGGATGAACGGCGACGGGAATATGGCCATCAACTCGTCCAGCACATTGCGGATGAAACCCATGCTGCGGTCGGACGGGGAAAAGAGCCAGGGATTGATGCCCCAGTCATGGCTGACATCGGGCCGGTCGCCCAGCACGCCTATTTCGTCGGGGTAGGCGGCGACAGCGGCCTGGGCATGGCCCGGCATGTCGATTTCCGGCACGATCGTGATGCCGCGATCGGCCGCATAGGCGACCAGCGCCTTCAATTCGTCCTGCGTGTAGAAGCCGCCAACCTTGTCACCCGGCGCGCCGCCGGACGATGGCGGCGTGCGCCAGCCGCCGATTTCCGTCAGCTTGGGATAGTGCTTGATCTCGACGCGCCATCCCTGATCGTCGGTCAGATGCAAGTGCAGCGTATTGAGTTTCTGCGCCGCCATCGCATCGATGATCGGATAGAGGGTTTCGACCGGCTGGAAATGCCGCGCCACGTCCATCATCAGCCCGCGCCAGACGAAACGGGGCGCATCCTCAATCGAAATTGCGGGTAAAGTGACGGCCTGCCCGAACTTGGCGTCAGGGGACAAGAGTTGCGCCAATGTCATCGCGCCCCAGATCAGGCCGCGATCCTCGCGCGCCCTTATGGTCGCACCCTGCGGCGTAACATCCAGCCGATATCCCTCGGCAGCGTCGACCGATGCGTCACGCTCGAACCGGATCACCCCGCCTGCACCAGAAGCAAGAGCGATACCGCGATCCTTCTGGACCTGTGCGATCAGCAGTTTCGCCGCCTTTGCCGCGCCGACATCATTTACGGGCGTGCTGACGAGCGACCCGGCGGCGATACGGAGTGTCCCCGCACTTGGCGCAATGCGGGCGGGCATGGGGATCAGCGGAAGCGCGGTCTGCGCGGCGGCAGGCGCTGCGGCTAGAGCGATCGAAAGGGCGAGGAGACGACGCATTGCAGGGCTCCATTATGATGACGGATCAGTTGTGCAATCCGCCGGTCACGAAAACAAGGACGGGCGACCCCGTGCAGTGGGCCGCCCGCGGCAGTTGCCTGCCTAGATCATATCTGCCCGTGTTGGAGAGAGTGGGCAGATATGAAGAGGGTTGGGGAACGTCCTGCCGACCCGCGATGCGACACAGCGACGGGGCGAAGGCCGTTCCCAATCATCAAAAGCGCACGCTGACGCTGCCGGCATAGGTCCGGCCATTCTTGTAGAAGGCCGTCGGCGTGGCCCGCGTGCCGGCATATTGAATATAGGTTTCGTCCAGCAAATTCTGCGCGTTGGCCGTCAAGGTGATATTCGGCGTGATCGCATAGCTGGCCGAGAAATCGAGCTGGTTATAGGGCGCGACCATATCCACCGAATTCAGGCGACCGATCGCCCGGAAATAGGCGGAGCGATAATTATAGCTCAGCCGCGCCTGGAACGGACCACTCTCGAAATAGGGAATGATGTTGACCGTATGCTTCGAGAGATAGGGCAAATTCAGCCCCTCGTCAGTCGAGCTGTCGGCAAAGCTGTAATTGGCCTGGATGCCAAAACCGCCCCAGATTTCCGCCTGGCCTGACACCAGCACGCCGTTCACCGTCGCCTTGCCGCCATTGATCGGCTGCGACACATTATACACCTGATTCTGTTGCAGCAGTTCGTTGAAGAAAGTCTGCTGCGTGATCCCGTTGTAGATATAATCCTTCACTTCGCGGCGGAACAGTTCCAGCGAGAAGAGCATACCCGCCTTGGGATACCATTCAGCGGACAATTCATAGTTGGTCGACTGATAGGGCTTCAGGTTCGGGTTGCCGCCGCTTGCGTCCAGCGTGATGTCGTTGCGGCCGATCGACCCGCCCAATTGTTCGTAGCGGGGGCGTGCGATCACCTTGGCCACGCTGCCGCGCAGGATGATGTTGCTGCCGGTATCATAGGCGATGTTGAAGCTGGGCAGGAACTTCAGATAATCATTGTTGACGCGGCCGGGGACCAGAACCGGCAGCGCGCCATCACCCTGCGCGACCTGCGCGGTGAAGGCCGAGCTATTCTTGGTATAGACCAGACGGCCACCGATATTGCCGCGGAACCCGCCCTGCTCGAAATTGAACTGGACATAATTGGCGGCGACTTCTTCGTCGACAATGTAGGATGCCGTCGGCTTGTCCACGGCGATGTTCACCGAATTGGCGAGAATGTCGATGACCGCCTGGGCCGGCAGGTTGATATATTGGGTCGCATTGCCGGTGCCGCCGGTGCCGTCAAAGGCGCCATTCGGTGTGGTGATGGTATCGACGCCCAGGCTGGCGAGCGTGTAACCGCCCGACAGATCATAATTGTTGAAGCCCGCAGCGTTCAACCGATTGCGGTGCTTGGTATATTTGCCGCCGATACGCACTTCGGTGAATGGTTCGAAGGCGACCGGAATAACGGCGTCGTACCCGGCATAATAATCGCGGTCGATCGTTTTGGAAAAATCGATACCGCCCGCTCGTGCCGCGACGAGTTGGGTGCCGTTATAGATGATCGGCTGGCCGTCGATCGTCTGTGCCTGCGCGCTGTTGCTGCGACGATAATTGGCGGGATTGGTCAGGTCGCCGTCATAATTGACTTCGGCGCTGTTGGGCGTGAAGCTGTAGCTATAGGGCAGGTCGGTACGGACATCGAGCAGATATTCGGGGTTGCGGCCACCCACCGCGCGGCTCCAGCCGCCAGTGGCGGTAAAGCTTGCGCCGCTGTCGCCCTTCCATTCGGCCTCCAGATTGAGGTTGTTGGTGGTGAGCTTGGTCTTGCGCACCAGCAAATCCAGTTGCGAACTCTGGCTGTTGGCCGATGCCGCGCCGAAGCTGGCAGCGGTCACGACCCCGTCATTGACCGTGGCCGATTGCAGGACGTCGCCGCTCCATGCGCCGGGGATGACATACATGGACTGGCTGCTATTATTATAGTTGCCGTCGATACGCAGGCCGGTCAGCGTCAGCGTCAGACTATCGGTCGGCTTAAACTGCATCGTACCCGAATAGCTGATGCGCTTACGCTGCTGGGTGAAATAGGCATAGTTGATGCCAAAGGGGCTCTTGGCGTTGTAGAGGTCCGCCAGCGTGCCGCCGGTAACGGTGGCATTTGGATTTTTCAGCGTGAAGCTGCCGTCGGCCGCTGTGTTGAAGAAGCGGCTGCCGGCATTTTCGAAACCGAAAAATTCGACGCCTGCCCGTGTCAGATTCTGTTTGTCATAGGTAACCGCGGCAAGGATGCCGAAGGTCTCGTCCTGGTTTTTCCAGCTATACAGGCCGGACGCACGAACATTGCCCTTCTCCGCACGGTCATTCCACGAATAGCCGCCCGACGCAAAGATGCTGTTGGCCGGAGTATCGAGCGGACGCCGCGTGCGCACGATGACGGTGCCGCCGATCGACCCTTCGTCGATGCGCGGTTCGGGGGACTTATAGACTTCCAGCCGCTCGACCAGTTCGGGGGCGAGCAGCGAATAGTTGAAGGTGCGGCTGGTGGGGTCATTGTCATTGCCACCCCAGTCTGCCGATGCCACGGCGTGCCCGTCGAGCAGCATCCGGTTCAGCGCCGGGTCGGTGCCGTGGATCGCCACCTTCTCGCCCTCGCCAAAGCGGCGGTCGATGGATACGCCCGGAATGTGCGACAGGGATTCGGCCACATTGCGATCAGGGAATTTGCCGATATCTTCCGATGTGATGACATCGACGACCGCATTGGCCTGCTTCTTGACGTTGATGGCATTGCGTAGGCTGGCACGTATGCCCGTGACGACGATTTCGCCCTGCGGATCGGGCGCTGGAGAAGCCTGCTGTGCGAAAGCGGCTGCTGGCAACAGGGCCACAGCGCTCGTGGTGAACAGCATGAAATGTCGCAAAACCATAATATACCCTCTGTCCTTCGACTCCTATGCCGATTCCCGGCATGAGCCTGTGTGGCGACCCGTTATCAGCGCGCTAATGGTTACTATCAGGTATTATAAATAGCGCACTTGGTACTGTTGATGGTATATCCTGGGCCGATAAAATCTACATAAATTTGCAATTTGGCAGAAATATTGTTATAAGCATATGAATTTAAAGAGATAATCTGAAGATTTGCGCAATTTCCGCCTCTTCCAGAGCGGATCGTCTGGCAAGGTTGATCGCATCAGTGTCCCGCATCGCCTTGCCGCCAGCCCGTCGCAATGGAGCCGGTCGAACTGCCGCTCATATCAGAAAAATGCGCATGCTGGCGCACCACGTCCAATTTCAGCCCCGGCTAGCACGGTATGCCGATCCGTAAAAATAGGACTTGAACAATACCAATGAATAACCTAAGTCGGAGTTGTGCATGATTCAACCCTCCACTACGGTCACCCGATTGGGATATCGACTTTTGCAGGGGGTATTATGGCGTCTTTTTCCGACCGGGTCGGGCAGTTGCGGGAAGACCTGCGGATCCCGCTCTATCTTCAGTTGCAACAGCTGGTTCGTCAGGCGATCGAAACGCGCGTCCTGGTTCAGGACGACCTGATACCGGCCGAGCGGGACCTGGCCGTCGAATATGGCGTTTCGCGCATCACCGTGCGCAAGGCGATCGATGGACTGGCCCAGGAGGGGCTGGTCGTGCGTCGACGCGGCGCGGGGACATTTGTGGCGGCCCGTGTCGAAAAAAGCTTTTCCAAACTCTCGTCTTTCTCGGAAGATATGGTGGCACGGGGGCGGCGGCCCAGCAGCGAATGGCTGATGAAGTCGGTTGGCCTTGTAACCCCCGAAGAATCGCTGTCGCTGGGCCTGTCGCCCGGCACCCAGGTTTACCGGTTCCAGCGTATGCGCTTTGCCGACGATGTGCCGATGGCGATCGAATATTCCACCATTGTCGGGCGCTGCCTGCCCGGTATCGATGCGGTCGGCGAGTCACTCTATGCCGCGCTGGAAGCGGTCGGCAACCGTCCCGTGCGGGCATTGCAGCGCTTGCGCGCGATGCATTTTCCGCTGGAACAGTGCAAGCGGCTGGGTGTCGAAACGGGTCATGCCGGGCTGTTCATCGAACGGCGGGGTTTCCTCGCCGACGGGGAAGCCGTCGAATTCACGCAATCCTATTATCGGGGCGACGCCTATGACGTCGTTGCCGAACTCAACGCAACTTAGCGCGGCGGGCCGCGCGTCAGGGGGTTTGATGTCCAACGTTGAGCTGCAATCGGGGCGATCCGCGATGTGGCTGGAAGCAGGTGAGGGAGGCGAATCCGTCGCGCGTTTCCTTCTTCGGAATGGCAAGGCGCTGGATGCGTTGTCCGAACGTCTGCGTTCCAGTCCGCCCAAATTGGTCATCACCTGCGCGCGTGGATCGTCCGATCATGCGGCGACCTATGGCAAATATCTGATCGAAACCTTGCTGGGTTTGCCGGTCGCCTCTGCTGCCCCGTCGGTAACATCGGTCTTTTCGACCGAATTTCAGCAAACCGACGCTTTGCTGATCGCCATTTCCCAGTCGGGCCGCAGCCCTGACCTGCTGTCGACCGTCGAACGCTACAAGGCGGCAGGCGCCTATGTGGTCGCGCTCGTCAATGACGAAAGCTCACCGCTGGCGACGATGGCCGATTGCCTGCTCCCGCTGTGCGCTGGCGCGGAAACATCGGTCGCTGCGACCAAATCCTTCATCGCCTCCATGGCTGGCCTGGCCGCGATCGCGGGATGGTGGAGCGATGACGCGCGCCTGCGCGACGCCCTTGACCGGCTGCCGACCCTGCTCGACATGGCCTATGAACTGGACTGGACACCGCTGGTCGATGCGCTGGCAAGCGCCAGTAATCTGTTCATCATCGGGCGCGGCTATGGCCTGTCGATCGCGCAGGAGGCGGCGCTCAAGCTCAAGGAAACTTGCGGACTGCACGCTGAAGGTTTTTCCAGTGCTGAGGTGCGCCATGGCCCGATGGCCATCATTGAAGAGGGATTTCCGGTGATCGCCTTCGCCACGTCGGACATGTCCGGCGATGATGTGCGGGCAGCCGCCACCGAATTTGCCGATCGTGGAGCGGACGTGCTGCTCGCCGATTGCCGGGCTGGCACATCCAGCGCGCTGCCGACACTGACGAGCCATGCCCTGCTCGAACCGATCCTCCTGATCCAGTCCTTCTATGCCGCCGCCGAAAGGCTGGCGCGCGCACGCGGGCTGGACCCTGATCAGCCGCCCTATCTGCGCAAGGTCACGGAAACCCGATGAGTATCACGGGATTTCACAATGGCTGCATATTGACGGGGCGGGACAGGCTCGACGGCGCGGCGCTTCACATTAATGGGCAGTTGATCAGCGAAGTCGTGCCCGGAGGCGCTCGATCGACCGATATTGATCTGGAGGGCGGCTATATCGTTCCCGGCTTCATCGATACGCAGGTCAATGGCGGCGGCGGCGTCCTGTTCAACGAACGGATCGACGTGGCGGGTATCCGGCGCATCGGGGAGGCCCATGCGCGATTTGGCACCACGGCCTTTCTGCCGACCCTGATCAGCGCCCCGCTGGACGATGTGGCGCTGGCGCTTGATGTCGTCGATCAGGCGATCGAGGCTGGCGTGCCGGGCGTGGTGGGCATCCATGTCGAAGGGCCATTCCTGTCGGATGCCCGGCGCGGTATCCATGATTCAGCGCATTTTCGGCCGTTGGATGAGGAAGCAGTCGCCCTGCTCACCCGCCCCAGATGGGGCATAGTCATGGTGACGCTGGCGCCGGAGAGCAATGATCCGTCAGCGATCGACGCATTGGTCCGCGCCGGGGTCATTGTCAGCATCGGCCATAGCGATGCCACTTATGCGCAGACCCGTGCTGTTATTGATGCGGGCGCGCGGGGCGTCACTCATCTGTTCAACGCCATGTCGCCACTGCATCATCGCGAGCCTGGCGTCGTGGGTGCCGTTCTGGAGGATGAAACGCTTTATTGTGGTCTGATCGTGGACGGCGCCCATGTCCATCCCGCCGCGATCCGCGTGGCGCTGGCGGCGCGTCCGCATGACCGGTTCATGCTCGTGACCGATGCGATGCCAACCGTCGGGTCCGATGACAAGAGCTTCGTCCTGAATGGCGAAAATATTCGAGTTCAAGACGGCGTGTGCGTCAATGAAGAAGGAACGCTGGCCGGCTCTGACCTGGACATGGCGCAGGCGGTGCGGAACATGCACCAGCTTGGCGTGCCGCTCGAAGAAGCGGTCGCGATGGCGACTGCCAATCCTGCCACTTTCCTCGGCCTGTCGGATCGCATCGGTGTGCTGGAACCCAATCACCGTGCAGATTTCGTCTGGCTGGACCGGGATCTTCGCGTGCGCGGCACATGGATTGGCGGCCAGCGCATTTTTTGAGGATGAAGGCTGCGGACGGCGAATTTTGGTGCCCGGCGGCTCGTCGGGATGAAGGGAACGCAATGGGATCGATCATCCTTACATCGCCGCTGCATGGTTGGGCCACGGTCATGGACGATGTGCCTGATGCCGTCTTTTCCGCACGGATGCTGGGCGATGGCATCGCTATCGAGCCGCTTGCCGGATTGCTTCATGCCCCATGCGATGGTGAAGTCCTGACCCTGCATAGCAGCGGCCATGCGGTGACCCTGCGCGGCGATGGTGGCGTGGAGGTGCTGATGCACCTTGGCATCGATACGGTCGCGCTGGACGGGCAGGGCTTTGATCCGCTGGTCGGGGTGGGGGATATGGTCACGCGCGGCCAGCCACTCATCCGGTTCGACCTGGATGCCGTCGCCCAGGCGGTGCCATCCTTGATCACGCCCGTCATCATCACCAATGCAGACCGTTTCCGCATCCAGCGGCGCGTGACCGGACAAATAGTCGGTGTCGGCGAAGGCATCTTACATCTGGAGCCGGTCGAAGCCGCCGTTGCGATCGTCCCGGAGGTGAATGGTGACACGCGAGCCATCGCAACTGTCACAGTCCCGATGGTCCACGGTATCCACGCCCGCCCCGCCGCGCGTATCGGAGAAACAGCCCGTACCTTCGTGGCGGCCAGCTGGCTGGTCAAGGACGGGTGCGAAGCCTCAACCCGCTCACCCATCAGCCTGTTGCAACTGGGTATTCGCCTGAACGACCAGATCGACGTCGTGGCAACGGGTGAGGATGCGGCGGCCGCTGTGGCCGCGATACGGGCGCTGATCGAGGGCGGGATGGATGAGGTCGAAGGGGGGGAGGTGTCCCCATCGCCCCCTTCGATCGAGCCGCAGCGCCGCGCGCTGCCAGATGGCGCAATGGGCGGCACGTTGGCCGCGCCGGGCTATTGCATCGGCACCGCCCGCTGGCTTCATGTCGCCGATATCGACGTGCCTGTCGACGGGGCGGGCGTCGAGGCGGAACGAGCCCGTCTCACCGCCGCGATCGACGCAGCGAGACAAGCCCTGGCGCAATCGGACGGGCCAGCGGCCGATGCGGCGATCCGTCGCGCCCACCTGGCCTTTCTGGATGATCCGGCGCTGCAACAGGGGGCCGCCACACACATCGATATGGGCCGCGATGCCGGTCATGCCTGGCGTCACGCCTGCCGCGACATGGCGGCATCGATGCGGGCCATGGGCGACGCCCGCTTTGCCGAGCGCGCCGACGACCTGCTAGATCTTGAACGGCAGCTATTGCAGATATTGACCGGTAGCCCCGCAGACTCCCTGTCCTTCCCGCCCGACACGGTCCTGCTCGCCGACGAAATGGTGCCGTCGCAGGTCATGGCACTGGACGCCCATGTCGTCGGGATCGGGCTGGCGCGGGGCGGCCCCACCTCCCATGTCGCCATCCTTGCCGCCAGCAAGGGCATTCCCATGCTGGTCGCGATCGGCGATCCATTGTCCGCGGTGACCGACGGAACACCGCTCATTCTCGATGCCGATGACGGCCTGCTCCACGCCGATCCGCTGCCGCCCATATGGGCTGACGCCAAAGAGAAAGTAGCCCGCCGGGCAGAGGCCCGCAGCGCAGCCGTCGCCAATGCCACCCAATCCTGCGTCAGCCGCGACGGCGTGCGGATCGAGGCGTTCGCCAATCTCGGTTCACTCCAGGACGCAGAAGTGGCCATGGCGCACGGGGCCGAAGGATCAGGCCTGCTGCGCACTGAATTTCTGTTCCTTGACCGGGACGCTGCACCCGATGTGCAGGAACAGGCGATCCTTTACGGCCAAATCGCGGCGAAGCTGGATGGGTGCCCACTCATCATCCGCCTGCTGGATATTGGTGGCGACAAGCCCGCCAGCTACCTGCCGATGCCGACCGAGGAAAATCCGGCGCTGGGTTTGCGCGGCATCCGCGTCGGTCTGGCTAGGCCGGACATATTGGACCAGCAATTGCGCGCGATCCTGTCCGTTGTGCCACACGGCCAGTGCCGCATCATGGTGCCGATGGTCGCTAGCGTCGATGAACTGCTGGCGGTCCGTCAGCGGGTCGATATCCTATGTCGGGAAATGGCGATCGGTCATCGGATCGAAGTCGGCGTGATGGTCGAAACCCCCGCTGCGGCGGTGACGGCGGCGATGCTCGCGCGCCATGCCGATTTCCTCTCGATCGGCACCAACGACCTTACCCAATATGCGCTGGCGATGGATCGCGGCAATCCGGCGGTCGCAGCGGGGGTTGACGGCCTCCATCCCGCTGTGCTGGGTCTGATCGCCCTGACGGCGGCGGGCGCGCGCAGTCATAAGCGCTGGGTCGGCGTCTGCGGCGGCCTGGCTTCGGACCGTCTTGCAATCCCGCTGCTGCTTGGCCTTGGCGTCACCGAATTGTCTGCCGCGCCGCATTTCGTGCCGGATCTCAAGGCGCTGGTGCGCCGACTGTCGATTGCCGAGTGTCGCCTCCACGCAGAAGCGGCGCTGCAACTGGAATCCGCGGCGCAGGTTCGCGCGCTGGCGCGGCGTTTTGAGGAAGGTCTGTCGCAATGAGAAGGATTGTCGGATCGCTCCAGCCGATTGGCCGCGCGTTGATGCTGCCGATAGCCGTCTTGCCGATCGCCGGGTTGCTGCTGCGATTGGGGCAGCCCGACCTGCTCGGCATTCCCCTTCTTGCCGCGGCGGGCGATGCGCTCTTTTCCAGCCTTGGCCTGTTGTTCGCGATCGGCGTGGCGACGGGCATCGCCCGCGATGGCAATGGGGCCGCGGCACTGGCTGGCGTTGTCTGCTATCTTGTGACGATGCACGGCGGCCGCGCCTTGCTTCAGGTGCCTCTGGACGTGACCGCCGGTCTGGCCGACGCGCTGGCGGACACTGTCGCGCAGGCGTGGAAGGCGAAGGCCTTTGCGCGCCTCGATGTACCCATCGGTATTGTGTCGGGCCTCATCGGTGGCACGCTCTATAACCGTTATGCCACGATCAGCGTGCCTGCTTTTCTGTCCTTCTTCGGTGGCCGCCGTTTCGTGCCGATCGTAGCCGGGGCGGCAGGGGTTGGCCTCGCCTTGCTGGTCGGCGGCAGCTACGCCCTGCTCGACGCCGGGCTGGATCTTGCCAGCCGTGGACTGGTCGCTTCGGGGCATCTGGGGCTGTTCGGTTTCGGTATCCTCAACCGCCTGCTGCTCGTCACCGGGCTGCATCATATCCTCAACAATGTGGCCTGGTTCGTGCTAGGCGATTTCAACGGCACGACGGGCGACTTGCGACGCTTCTTTGCCGGAGATCCCCATGCCGGGGCGTTCATGGCGGGATTTTTCCCCGTCATGATGTTCGGCCTGCCAGCCGCCTGCCTCGCCATGTATCGCGCGGCGCTGCCGGACCAGAAGAAGGCGGTGGGCGGTATGCTGCTTAGCCTGGCGCTCACATCCTTCCTGACTGGCGTAACCGAGCCGATCGAATTCAGCTTCATGTTTCTGGCGCCATTGCTTTACGCCATCCATGCGGTGCTGACCGGCATATCGATGGTTGTCATGGACCTTCTGGGTGTCCGGCTGGGCTTTGGATTTTCCGCTGGCCTGTTTGATTATCTGCTCAATTTCGGTCGCGCGACCCGGCCCTGGCTGTTGTTGCCGGTGGGGATTGCCTATTTCCTCATTTATTACGGCATTTTCGCGTTCGCCATTCGCCGCTTCAACCTCGCCACGCCCGGACGGCAGCCGGTCGAAACCCAACCCGAAACCGTCACGCAGGCCGACGCTCGCGGCGCAGCCTATCTGGCCGCTCTGGGCGGTAGCGCAAATCTGCAGACCATCGGCGCCTGCACGACGCGGCTTCGCCTGATCGTACAGGATCAGACGCTTGTGAACGATGCTGCGCTCAAGGCATTGGGTGCGGTCGCGATATTGCGTCCCTCGACGCAATCGGTGCAGGTGATCATCGGCCCGATCGCGGACCAGGTTTCGGAGGAAATCCGCCTGGCTGCTGCCCAGGGCGCGGCACCGCGCGCCTCTGCGCCCGTCCCGGCAACCTCGCCCCCATCCTCATCCGTCCAGGCGCGGGCCGACATCGTTGCGGCACTGGGTGGAGCCGACGCCATTGCCGACACGCGCCTGGTGGCAGGACGGCTGCGGATCGTCCTCAATCGCGCGGTGAATGTCGGAAGCCTCTGGACGATCGCTGATGTACATGGTGTCGCCCATATCGATGATCGGACGCTGCACATCATCGGGCAGGGGCTGACGCGCTAGGTAAGGGATCAGTCGATCCCTATCCCGTCCAGCGCGTCCAGCGCCAGCGCGACCGTTCCCAACGGCCCGGCCCGGTCGCCCAGTAACGGCGCGCTGACCACTGACGCGATGCTCGCCTCGTCAATATAGGGCAGATAGCCGCCCGCCAGCGTCACCACCTTTGCGCGCACCCGGTCCAGCAGGTCGGTCCGGCCCATGCCGACTCCGCCACCGATCAGCACCTGACGGGCCGCTACGTTCATCAGGATCGTGGTGATCATCTGGGCAATGTCGCTGGCCACAAAATCCCAGCGCGGGTCGTCGTTTGCGATGCTATGACCGGGCGTTCCGAAGCGCTTGGCAAGCGCCGGGCCTGAAACCAGCCCTTCGATACAGTCGCCGTGAAAGGGGCAGATACCGGGAAAATCGTCGCCCGGCGCACGCCGAACCTGTATATGACCAATTTCAGGATGCAGCGCGCCACGGACCGTATGGCCGTTAAAGGCGAAACCGCCGCCGACACCTGTGCCGATGGTGATATAGCATAGGCTGTCCGATGGCACGGCACCTTGCGCCCCCGCACCCCAGCGCAATTCGGCCAAGGCTGCGCCATTGACGTCTGTGTCGATCGTGGCCGGGCAACCGAACGGATCGGTCAACGTCCCATAGATGTCAGCCCCGGCCCAGCCGGGTTTCGGGGTGGGCAGCATGATGCCGAAATCCGGTGCCTGCCGGTCCAGCCGCAAAGGGCCAAAGCTGCCGATACCCATGGCCGCGAACGGCGTTTCCCCATGCCACGCGCATAATATGTCCAGCACCGACCCCAATGTCGTGGCAACGTCCGTGGTGGGGACGGTGCGAAGATCCATGATGTTTTCGCCGCGCGCGCGCAGGACCACGACCTTCGTTCCGCCCAATTCTACGCCTGCGACTATGGCCTGATTGGTCACCTTCATCTCCCTGCAATTCCACGTCGCTGTCTGCCGTCATCCCTGCCCATGCGCAGGCATGGAATTGGGACGCAATGGTCTATTCAGACGCGCGATCGACAAATCATGTCCCGCCATAATGCGAAAATTGGTATTATCGCAACTCGAACCTCGCTCTGGGTCGGCTCCCATCCGATTGCGCCAATGCCCAGATACATAAATCTGAACGCCAAAGGGGCTGGCACACGGCTAAATTGCTGGACCTCCGATCGACTCGACGCCTGTCCCGTTCGACATTTAAGCCGCGATTATAGCGGTCCAATTGCTGCGTGCAGCCGCTTGCCAGAGGGGCGAAAGCAAATTTTATATCTAAAAATTCAGCAATTTATGCCGGATATTGCTGCCAGTGCTTCGCTGATGTCATTTTTGTGTAGATTTTGCGAAATCTGAATATAACATGGACATAACCAAAGGGTGGGTTTGGTTATCATGACATATCCAATATTCATCCATTGGTGAAATCAGCAGGCCAGCAAATTGGCCGGGGGAGTCGTCGGTGCGTGGCACCGTAATAGGGGGATTTGTTCATGGCTTTGCGGCATATCGCGTTTCTGACAACCAGCGCACTTGTGGCGCTTCCCCTCACCGCCGCCGCGCAGCAGGCCGACGTCGCCGCAGCGTCGGGCAGCGACAGCGAAATCGTCGTCACAGGTTATCGCGCCAGTTTGCGCGACGCGATCGAGATCAAGCGCAAGGCGAACTCGATCGTCGATGTCATCAGTGCCGAAGATGTCGGCAAATTTCCCGACAGCAATATTGCAGATTCGCTGGCACGTCTGCCCGGCGTCACCGTTGATCGCCAATTTGGTGAAGGCGAACAACTGTCCATTGCCGGCGTCGAACCTGCACTTAACCGCCTGACGATTGACGGTCATTCGGTGGCATCTGCCGACTGGGGTGGCAACCCGTCCGACCGGTCCAGCCGCACCTTCAACTATTCGTTGCTGGCCCCGGCCATCGTCAGCCAGGCGATCGTCTACAAGACGCCGGAAGCCCGCCTCCAGGAAGGCGCGATCGGCGCCAGCGTCGATGTCGTCACGCGCAAGCCGCTGGATCTGGAAGCCAACACCTTCCGCTTCAACGGCGGCTACGAATATAATGACCGCGCCAGCCGGGGCAGCTTGCGCGGGTCGGCGCTTTACAGCTGGAAGAACCAGGACGAAACCTTCGGTGTCCTGGCTGCCGTCAATTATGACAAGGAGCAGCTGAGCCGGGCGGGCGTCGCGACCTATTGGTATCGCACCGGTGCCGCACTGCTGGAACGTTTTTCGCGGGATGCCGCTGGTAATATCCGGTTCGGTGCGGACGGACGCGCCGTCGATGGCCCGCTCATCAATGGCCAGCGTCCGACGGCGTCACAACTGAGCGAGTTCAGCGATGCCCGTTATGCGTCATTCCTGGCCCGCGAATTCTTCAAGCAGGAACGCGAACGCATCGGTTTCAACGGCGCTGTCCAGTTCCGCCCGGCCGACAATCTGACCCTGACCGGCACCGCGCTCATCATCCGCGGCAATTACGACAATGTGTCCAACTCGATGTACACCTATGGCTTTGAAGGATCGCGCCTGATTGAAGCCGAATATTCCAACGGCCTGGTCACCTCGGCAACCTTCGCGGGTATTCCCGACGGCCAGAATGGCGCGACCGGCCAGCTGGACACCAACTTTCGCCGCACCCGCGTCAAGAATGACACATTCTCTGCGATGCTGGACTGGCAACCGGAAGGCTGGCTGATCACCGGCAACGCCGGCTATACCAAGGCTAGCGGCGGCAAGGACCCGGAATATCTGCTCGATTTCCGTACCAAGCAGGGCTTTACCGCTGGTGCCAATGGCAAGAACACGACCGTCGATTGGGACTCGGCGGCCAGCGATCCAACCAAATGGCTCAGCAACTTCACCGCAGTTGGTGGTGAAAATCTCAGCCCTTCGGATCAGGCGGCCAATGGCGGCGTAGCCTTTTTCGGTCGGCAGATTGGCGGCATTCCGCTCCAGTCGGGTTTCACCAAGGATGACGAAAAATTCGGCGAACTGAATTTCAAGCATGACGTCAACTGGGGACCGGTCACCCACCTGCTGTTCGGCGCACGCTTTGCCGACCATTCCAACAGCAACACGACCTTCAGCAACGCCGTATTCACCAACCAGAATTTCACACTGGGCGACCTCGATTATTACGTTCTCGACAAGGATCTGTACAAGGGGCTTGGCACGACCGGAAACGGCACGCCCTATGCCACCTTGGATAGGGACGGCATCATTGCCGCGCTTGATGAATATGGCAATGTGCAGATCGACCGTGGCCTGGCGAAGAATGAATATTTCAAGGTCGATGAAAAGATCGGCGCTGCTTATGTCCAGGCCAATTTCGAGGCTGGCAAGCTGCGCGGCAATGTCGGCGTCCGCTTCGTTCATACCAAGGACGTTTCCAACTTCTATGTTCAGAGCAACGGCATCTATGAACTGACCCGCGTTTCCAGCAGCGACGATCGTTTCCTTCCTTCGATCAACCTCATCTACGATGCCGGGGATCAGGTGGTGTTGCGTGCTGCTGCGGCAAAGGTCATGGCCCGTCCCCGCTATTCCGACCTTGCAGGATCAATCTCTCTGGACGATGCGACCCGGTCTGGCGGTGGTGGCAACCCGGATCTCAAACCCTATGCCGCGACCAATTACGGCCTGTCCGCCGAATGGTATTTCGCACCGGGCAGCTTCCTGGCGGCCGAAGTCTTTTACCGCGACATTTCCAACTATGTCGGTAACGCGGTGGAGGACGGCGTAACCTTCACCAATCCGGTCACCGGCCAGACGCTGGACTATTCGATCTCCCGTCCGGTCAATGGCGGCAAGGCGAAGGTGACCGGCTTCTCGCTGTCGGGCAATGCCAATTTGATCGCGGGTTTCGGACTCCAGGCAAGCTATACATTTGCCGACGCCGAAACGCCCTTCGCCAATGGCCTGCCCTATCTGTCGCGCAGCACCTTCCAGATCTCGCCCTATTTCGAAAGCGGCCCGATCCAGGCGCGCGTCAGCTACAACCGCCGGTCCAAATATTTCTACCGTTTTGGTCGCCAACAGTCGCAGGATTATACCGCCGCCTATCGCCAGGTGGATGCGCAAATTTCCTATGCGATCTCGGAAGCGATCCAGTTGACCGCGACGGCCTCCAATCTGCTGGACGAAACCTATTATCAATATAGCTCGACGCCGTCGGCACCGACGTCGATCTACAAGAACGGACGTGTTTTCTCCACAAGCGTCAGCGTCCGCTTTTAATCCCCTCCAGATGTGCCGATTTAACCCGTCCCTCCATTGGAGGGGCGGGTTCTTTTTTGTCGACACGCCTGAAATCGAGCGCGCAACCGTCCGGGAAGATCGACCTTCGATCTAATCATGGCAACAGGTTGAACCCCGCTTGACGATCGGACGCGCCTGCTCAATCTTGCGCGAGTGAGCGAACCCGTCATCGATCCCGCGCCTTTGCGTTCTGGCCCCTCGGTCGTGCTGTCGGCGCGACCCGAAGCGATCCGGCTTGACGCCGCAACCACGGCGGTCATCGTTGTCGACATGCAGAACGCCTATGCCAGCAAAGGCGGCTATGTGGACGAGGCCGGTTTTGATGTCGGCCCGGCGGCCAGCGTCATTCCCAAGATCGCGCAAGTCATCGATGTGGCGCGCGCGGCGGGGATGCCGGTGGTGTTCCTGCAAAATGGCTGGGATTCGAACTATGTAGAAGCAGGCACGCCGCTGTCCCCCAATTGGCACAAATCCAATGCGCTCAAGACGATGCGCGCGCGGCCGGAGCTGGCCGGGCAGTTTCTGGCGCGGGGCGGTTGGGACTATGAGCTTGTTGATAGCCTGAATGTGCATGACGGCGACCTTCGCGTCCACAAGCCCCGCTATTCGGCCTTCTTCAACTCGCAACTCGATTCCGTGTTGCGCGCACGCGGCATCCGTACGCTGATCTTCACTGGCATCGCCACCAATGTCTGCGTGGAATCGACCCTGCGCGACGGCTTCCATCTCGAATATTTCGGCGTACTGCTGGAGGATGCGGTGCATCATCTGGGACCGGACTTCATCCGTCAGGCCAGCCTCTACAATGTCGAAAAATTCTTCGGCTGGGTCAGCAATGTCGCCGACTTCCGCACCGCTGTCGGGCAGCTGCCACCAAAGGAGTCTTGATGCCTTTCGAACCGATCAACCCGCCGCAATTTCCAACGCCCATCGCGCCTTATTCGGCCGGGGCCAAAGCGGGCAACACTATCTATGTGTCGGGCGTGCTGGCGCTGGGCGAAGGTGGTTCGGTCCTGCATGTGGGCGATGCCGCCGCGCAGACGCGCCATGTGCTGGACGTTATCAAGATCACGGTGGAAGCCGCAGGCGGCACCATGGCGGACATCGCCATGAACCATATCTTCCTCAAGGATCTCAACGATTATGCCGCTTTCAATGCGGTCTATGCTGAGTATTTTCCGGGCGACAAGCCAGCGCGCTATTGCATCAAATGCGAACTGGTAAAGCCCGACTGCCTGGTCGAAATCGCCTCGGTCGCCCATCTTGGCTGAGGCCTCTGGCCTTTATTATGAAACGCACGGGAGCGTGGATGCGCCGCCACTGATCCTGTCGAGTGGCCTTGGCGGCTCGGCGGGTTATTGGGCGCCCAATCTTGGGGCGCTGGCGGAGCATTTCCGCGTCATCGCCTACGACCATCGCGGCACTGGCCGCAGTGACAGAACACTGCCCGACACCGTATCGGTCGAGGAGATGGCGAGGGACGTGACCCTGCTCATGGATGCCATCGGTATCGAGCGCGCGCATATCGTCGGCCATGCGCTGGGCGGGGCGATTGGCATCGAAACCGCCATCCGCACAGGACGGATCAACCGGCTGGTAGTCATCAACGGCTGGCGCTCACTCTCGCCGCATACAAGGCGCTGTTTCGCCGCACGCCTCGCGCTGCTGCATGGCGCGGGCGAGCGAGCTTTTCTCGAAGCGCAGCCGCTATTCCTCTATCCGACCGACTGGATCGCCGCGCATGATGGCGAACTGACCGCCGACCTGGACCACCACCTTGCGACGTTCCCCGGCGTCGAGAATAGCGCCAAACGCATCGCCGCGGTGCAGGCCTATACGCCCGATCCGGCAGGGCTGTCGGCGCTTGAACATCTGCTCGCCATTGCCACTCGCGACGACTTCCTCGTCCCCTTCGCCACAGCGCTCGATCTCGCCGCGCCGGTCAAGCAGGCGACAACCGCCACCTTTGATTGGGGCGGCCACGCCTGCAACGTGACCGACCCGGACGGGTTCAATCGCCTCATTCTCGAATTCCTCAGGAGGTAAAGTCCATGCAGGTCGGCGTTTTCGTTCCCATCAACAATAATGGCTGGCTGATCAGCGAGAACGCCCCGCAATATCTGCCGAGCTTCGATCTCAACAAGGAGATCGCCCAGCGCGCGGAGAAATATGGTCTCGATTTCCTGCTTTCGATGATCAAGCTGCGCGGCTTCGGTGGCAAGACGCAATTCTGGGAATATGGCCTTGAAAGCTTTACGCTGATGGCGGGCCTTGCGGCGGTGACGGAGAAGATCAAGATCTTCGCCACCTGCCCCACGCTGATCATCCCGCCCGCCTTCGCCGCGCGCATGTGCAATACCATCGACAGTATCAGCCACGGTCGTTTCGGGCTTAATCTGATCACGGGCTGGCAGCCGCCCGAATATACGCAAATGGGTCTCTGGCCGGGTGAGGAGCATTTCCGCAACCGCTACGACGTGCTGGATGAATATGCCCGCATATTGCGCGAATTGTGGGAAACCGGGCGATCGGACTTCAAGGGCCAATATTATCAGATGGACGACTGCCTCGTCCGCCCCCAGCCGCAAGCGGACATGAAAATCATTTGCGCTGGATCGTCCGATGCGGGGCTGGCTTTCTCGGCAAAATGGGCGGACTATGCCTTCTGCCTAGGCAAGGGCGTCAACACGCCGACTGCCTTCGCTTTCAACAATGACCGGTTGGCCAAATTCACGGCGCAGACCGGCCGCGACGTGTCGGTTTTCGTGCTGGTGATGGTGATCGCCGCCGAAACCGACGAGGAAGCCATGGCCAAATGGCGGAGCTATAATGACGGTGTCGATCTGGAAGCCATAGCCTGGCTGGCCGATCAGGGGGCCAAGGACACGGTCAATACCGACACCAATGTGCGCCAGTTGGCTGCGCCGGAAGGTGCGGTGAACATCAATATGGGTACGCTGGTCGGCAGTTACGAAAGCGTAGCACGCATGTTGGACGAGATGGCACAAGTGCCGAACACCGGCGGCGTGCTGCTGACCTTCGACGATTTCCTGGAAGGCGTGGAGGCATTTGGCACCCGCATCCAGCCGCTGATGAAGAGCCGCAGCCCGATAAGCCATGGAGACCAATAAACTATCCCTGGCCCCCTGCCATAGGGCGCTTATTCCCGTTGGCCGCCATTCCAGCTGATTTCGCTCGCCGCAATGATCGACTGGCCGCGCATGATCGACCAGAGGCGATGGGGGGTCTTGGGGTCCCAGTCGATTGCCTGGCCCTCCGTCGCGATGGGAATGGTGGCCAGCAACTCCAGCGTCGATCCGGCGCTTGGCAGGCGCATGACATATAGCTCCGGCCTGTCATGCCCCGTAACATAAAGTTGCCCGCCCGCGCCCCAGCTCATGCCCGAACAGCTGAAAGGGGCAAAGCGCGCCAGCACCTCGGCGGGAAACAGCCAACCGCGCATTTGCCGGAAATCATCATCAAGCTGCACCAGCGTCGTATAGCGATGGTCGCGGTCGGCCTCTTTGCCCTTCCCGTCATAATTGGCGAACATCGCCCACCATGTCCCGTCATGCCGATCTAGCGCGGTCAGCGATCCTGGCCCCATGCCCAGGCTGATGCTGCGGACATGGCGCAGGCTTTTGGTATCGAAGATTTCAACAGCGCTGGTCTGCGGCACGGCGGGATAGTTGGACGCCGCGCATATCAGTTCGCGGCCTACCGCCGTGCAGCTGTTCATATGCGGAAAAAGTCTCCGGTCGCCTTTCCACTGCGCGATACGCACGCCGTCGCTGATCCGATATTTGCCGATCCGGTCATTGTCGATGGCATAGATATGGACGCCATCGGACGCGACGCCCTGCCGCGCTTCCTCGGCGGCTATGCGCAAGGTGACCGGCGCGCTGGTCGCAGGAGGCAGCGACGCTGCCACGCCCTGAACGGCAAGCAGCACTGGCAGGAGGAGGGGCGCAAACATGACCGACCTATATCCCGATATTTGTGACGGGTTCATGATGGGCGCAATCATGACATGTCATTCGTCCAGACTTCATCGTTCCGTCACGAATAGTGCATCAGCCTGTTATGAATGTCCGACATGGGCGGGTCATGCAGTGCTTCCGTCAGCCGCTATCGCAGACCGATAAAGCTATCGTCGATAGCGATTGTGAAGCCGTTTCGCCGCCGCACGTCCTGGTCTTTCTTCATGCCCCCGGACCGGGCGGAGTCGAACGCATTGCACTGCGGCTGATCACGGGGTGGCGGCGGGCCGGGATGGACGTGCGCCTGATGCTCGGCGATCCGGCAGGCCCGATGCAGCATGATCTGCCGCCCGGCAGCGCCACCCAATATCTGCCATCCTGGCCGTTGATCGGTCGCCATCTGGCTACCCTCCGCCTCCTGATCGCGACCTTGCGCGCCATTGATGCGCACCGTCCCGACATTCTGTTTTGCGCCGGCAATGTCTATGCGATCGTCGCCGTGCTGCTGAAATTGCGGCTCGGGCGGCGCTGTCCGCTCATTCTGGCCAAGGTCAGCAACGACCTGATGCGATCCGATATGCCGGCGATCATGCGGCCTGTCTATCGCCTCTGGCTGCGCATACAGGGCAAGGCGATCGACCATTTCGCCGCCCTGTCCGATCCCATGGCGCAGGAAGTGACGGCACGGATGGGCGTCGATCGCGCGCGCGTGCATGTCGTACCCAATCCGGTGCTGGCGCTGGCCGATCTGGATGCCGTTGCGGCACTGCCTTCATCGTCATTGCCGCGACAGGGCAGGCATTTCGTGGCCGTCGGTCGGCTGGAGCGGCAGAAAAATTATCCGCTGATGCTGCGCGCCTTCGCAGCGGGCAGCGGACTGGACGACAGGCTGACCATCTTCGGGGCAGGCCGTGCGCGTTTCCGGCTGGAACGCCTTGCCGACCGCCTCGGCATCGCGGCGAAAGTGAATTTCGCCGGATTCAGCCCGGATATTCGTTGCCAGTTGCCACACCATGATGTGCTGCTGCTTTCGTCCCGTTATGAAGGGCAGCCTGGCGTCGTGGTCGAGGCGCTGGCGTGCGGCCTTCCGATCATCGCCACCCGCTGCTGCGCGAGCATGTCGCCGCTTTTGGACGATGGTGCGCTCGGCACGCTGATCGATGGCGGCGATGAAGCTGCGTTCGCCGATGCCATCCGCACCGCGCACCGTGATAGGCAGGACCGCCCGCGCGCTCGCGAAAAGGCGGCGGCGTTCACCATCGAACGCGCCGTCCCCGCCTATCGCGCGCTCTTCCATCACATGCTGGCAACGCCCCCGCACCCGCGGGGCGCTGCCCTTGCCAGGCCCCGTTCGCAATCCCCTCTGGAGGCGCAGCTATCATGAGCCATGCCGATGCCCTTTCCCCGCTGATCCATGCGCCGGGTACAGGCGCGATGCTGGACCCGACCCCGCTGGTCCGGTCCGGCCGCAACTGGACGGCATGGTTCGGCCCGCTTATCTCCTTTGCGATACTGGCGGTCGTGTTCGTTCAGATCGGCTCGTTCGATTTTCACAAGCTTATCGCCATGTTGCCGCGCACCCCGCTTTTCTGGCTGGTGTTCGCGGTGACATACAGCCTGACGCCGCTATGCGACTGGGTCATCTTCAACCGGCTATGGTCGATCCCCGCCGGTGGCCTGTCGGCCCTGTTCCGCAAGCGGATCAGTAACGAACTGCTGCTCGGCTATGTCGGCGACGTCTATTTCTACGCCTGGGCGCGGCGGCATGTGACGATGGCCGGATCGCCCTTTGGCGCGGTCAAGGATTCGGCGATATTGTCCGGCGTGATGGGCAATATCGTCACGCTCGCGATGCTGCTCTTCACGCTGCCCCTCCTGTCATCGCTGCGGCTGGCGATGGACGGGCGGGCGCTGGGGATATCGCTCACCATCCTTGTGGTGACCTCCTTTGGTCCCATCCTGTTCAGTCGCAAGGTGTTCAGCCTGCCCTGGCCGGAACGGCGGATGGTGGCGGGGGTGCATCTGGCGCGGATCATCGCCAATGTACTGCTCTATGCGACATTGTGGCACCTGCTGCTGCCCGATGTCGCGTTGAGCTGGTGGTTCATGCTGTCGACGCTACGGCTGGTCCTGTCCCGTCTGCCGATGGTGCCGAACAAGGACGTGCTGTTCGCAGGCGTGGCCGTATTCCTGGTCGGGCGTGAGCTGGAAATTGCGCAGGTTTTGGCGGTGATCGCCAGCCTGCTACTCGCCGCGCATCTGCTGGTCGGGCTGATCCTGGGCCTGAGCGGCCTTGTGAAACAGCGGAGGCAGGCATGAAAACCCTGGCGCTGTGGGCAACCAGCATCATCGCCGCTGCGGCAGTCCCGACCATCCCCTCGACCCCCGATCTGGGTAAGGCGGAAGCGCGCTGTCGCCCCGGTGAGAATGGCCCGTCCTTGTTGCTCGACATCGTCGGCCTCAAGGATCGCGAAGGCCGCCTGAAGGCGGAAGTCTATCCCGCCAACGATCAGGACTTTCTTCAGGACGATAATATCCTGATTTCTCAGGGCAAGATTTTCCGTCGGGTCGAGGTGCCAGTCGGGCAGGGCTCCACGCAAAACGGCTATACTGCGCAAATCTGCGTCCGTGTGCCGGGGCCGGGCCGTTATGCAGTCAGCGTGCTGCATGATCGCGACGGCAACCGGAAATTCGGGCTTTCGGTCGATGGCGTCGGCTTTGGCGGCAACCCGAAACTGGGCATGGGCAAGCCCAAGGCTGCGTCGGCCACGCTGGTCGTCGGCAACGGTCCTACGCGCGGGCGGATTATCATGAATTATCGCCGGGGATTATTGTCCTTCGGCCCGGTCAAGGCGCTTTAGGTTATGCGGATCGTCGATATATGCGCCTTTTACGCACCGCAGGGCGGGGGCGTCAAAACCTATGTCCGGCACAAGATGCTGGCCGGGCCTGCGCGCGGCCATGAAGTCATCATTCTCGCCCCTGCCGCGCAGGCGCATGTCGAATATTTCGGCGATCATGGGCGCATCGAATATGTGCCGGGTCGCCGCTTCCCGCTCGACGGGCGCTATCATTATTTCCATGACGAAGCCGCTTTGCACGCCCGGCTGGACGCCCTGCGTCCCGATCTGGTGGAGGCATCGACGCCTTGGGGCAGCGCATCGATGGTCGCCAACTGGCGCGGCGATGTACCACGCAGCCTGATCATGCACGCCGACCCATTGGGAAATTATGCCTATCGCTGGTTTCGCAGCCTTGCCAGTCGCGAGCAGATCGATCGCGGGTTCGACTGGTTCTGGCGACATTTGCGGCGTCTGGACGCGCGCTTCGATCATATCGTGTGCGCCAGTGACGAACTGGCGACGCGGCTGGCCAATGGCGGTTTGCGGCATGTCATCACCAACCGCATGGGGGTGCAGCCCGGCATATTCTCCCCCCGGCACCGCGACCCCGACTTGCGGCGACGGCTGCTGCAATGGTGCGACCTGGATGAGGATGCGCTGTTGCTGTTCGGCGCGGGCCGTCACGCCCCGGAAAAACGGTGGCCGATGATCATCGAGGCCGTGACCGCCTGCGGCTTCGATCGTCCGGTCGGCCTCGTCATTGCGGGCGATGGCCGCGCCCGCGCCAGCGTGCAACGCGCCGCGGCCGACAATCCGCATGTCCGGCTGATGGCGCCGGTAACCGACCGCCATGCCTTCGCCAGCCTGCTCGCCAGCGCCGACGCGCTGGTCCATGGCAGCGAATCCGAAACCTTCTGCATGATCGCGGCAGAGGCGCGGGCCAGTGGCATTCCTATGTTCCTGCCCGATGGCGGGGCGGCGGCGGATCATCTGGTGCCGGGCGCTGGCCATCATTACCGCGCGGCGGACGCATCCAGCCTGGCCGCCGCCATTCGCCTGTTCCTGATGCAGGGGGCAGCGGATCATCTTGCCAATGCCCGCGCCGCCGCCGCCGACACGCGCACGATGGACGCGCATTTCGCCGATCTGTTCACCCTCTATGAAGGGACCAGACGGAGCCTTCCGCTCGCTGCATGACAGTTACTGGTCGGATCAGTGACGCTGCCGCCATGGAACTTTCATCATATTGCAGTGCGGAAGAAACGCGCACGACTCATTGGCGGGCTATGACCACGCCAGCCATTGGGGGGCATCATCATGTACAAGACTATGCGAGCCATGCTGTTTGCAGGGCTGGTCAGTTTCGTCGCGACCGGATCGACCAGCAGCAGCCTGCCATATCGTCTCGATATGGCGCAGCTATTGCCGGACGGCGGCAATACGACGCTCTCCATGATGACCTATAATATCAAGGGTTTGCCCTGGCCGCTCGCCTTTGATCGGGATGCGGCGCTGGCGCGGATCGGCGGGCGTTTGCGCGCCCTGCGGCAACGGGGACAGCAGCCCCATATCCTGGTGTTGCAGGAAGCCTTCACGCCGCAGGCGGCAGAGATTGCGCGCACGTCCGGCTACCGGCACATGACCTTCGGACCGGATCGGCTGATGCGCTCGCCGATCGCGCCTGCAACGGCGGATCGGGCCTTTCTTGCTGATGCCCGGTGGGATCGTGGTGAGGCGATGGGGAAACAGACCGACAGCGGCCTCATCATCCTGTCCGATTATCCCATTCTGCGCGTCCAGCGCCTGGCCTTCCCCGATTTCGCCTGCGCCGGGTTCGATTGCCTCGCCAACAAAGGCGTGGTGATCGCCGACATACAGGTGCCTGGCGAAGAGAAGCCCGTCGCCATCGTCAATATCCACCTCAACGCGCGCAAGGCGTCGGGCGTTTCCGTGGCGCGATCGCTGGCGGCCTATGCGCGACAGGTCGATCTGACCGCGCGCTTCATCGCCAGCGCCGTCCCGCGCGACCGCACATTGATGATCGGTGGCGACATGAACATTGGCGGCAATGGCGATCGCACGCGCATCTTCTTCGACAGCTTTTCCCGCCATGGCCTGTCGTTCGTGGCAGAGTCGCAGGGCGGCGCGCAACTCGCCCTGCAACAGGCTGCCATCCCCGCTCCGCAGGCGCGCGATGATCTGATCCACGCCACCCAGCGCCGCAAGGACTGGATCTTCGCGCGCGCCGGGCAAGGCACAGCGCTCGTCGTGAAAGGCGCGCATGTGCCGTTCGGGTCGGAGCCTGACGGTCAGCCGCTCTCCGATCATTTCGGCTATGTCATCGCCTATGACCGCCAGCGCCCGCAACTGGCGCTGGCCGATGCCAGCCCTGCGCCGAAAAGCGAGTATCGCTGATGCGCAGCCTGTATCTGCTCGGTCTGGTCGCGCTGGCGCTCCAGAGCGGCGCCGCATCGGCACAGGACATATTCGTCGATCAAAGCATCAGCTTCACGCTGAAGCCTGCGATCCGACGATCGCCCCTGCTAGAGGCGCGCAGGACCAGCCCGGATTATGGCTGGATCGGCGCGATCCGTCCGCTGCCCGGTGATGAGCCAGACCATGTCGTGGCCCTGCGCCTCCAGCGCCAGAGCCGCCGGTTCATCGGGGCGCAGGCGGATATTTTACCCGCTATGGGCGCATCAGGCTACGACCACCGCCCGCGCAGCCGTACGCGGATGTTGTCGGTCGAGGATCATTTCTCCCTTTCCGATCAGGTCGCGATGACGCTGGGCTTTGCCGGACTGAAAGTCAGCAACCGCAATGCCAATGTAACGATCGGCAGTGGTGATGATCGGCTGCGCGCGCGGGACTGGTTCCTGCCCCACGCCGTCGTCCACTACCGACCCACACCCGCAATCACGCTGTCGATGGACTATAACGAATCCATGCGCGCCTATGGCGATACCGGCTTTACCGGCCCGCTTGGCCTTTCGCGCCCCGATTTCGAGGCTTTGCGCCGCTCCCTCCGCCCCGAAAAAAGCCGGGTCGCGTCGATCGGTGGTCAATGGTCGGGCGGTGACATGATGGTGACGACCAGCCTCTATCGCGCCGACATCCGCAATGGTCTGTCCTTTGCCGACCGCGCCTATCTGCCCACCAATATCGGGTCCGCCCGCCTGTTAGGCGTGAAGATGATGGCCCGGCACCAGCTGACGTCGCATCTCGACTGGTCCGTCCGCTATCAGCAGGCAGCGGTGGACACCATGACCGGGCGATCCGTGCAGGAACGGGAAATGGCCCTTGCCGCCGCATGGACCAGCGGGGCGTGGCGTGTCGCGGCACAGGGATCGCGCACCGGCCGCGCGGCCCTGGCTGCTCTTGGCACCCAGCAATCGCCCCTGCGCGCCGAAGGCAGCATCGAATATACGCCCGTGCAACAGGGGCGCCAGCGATTGCGCCTTGCCGCACGCTTCATCAATCCCAGCCGTCTGGTCAGCATCGGCCTCTCCGGCCCGACCGCGATGGGCAGCCTTCATGCCGTCGATCAGACCCGCGCCGTCATGTTCAGCGCCGACATGGGCTGGTAAGCATCCGGCCCTGTGATGACCAAGGCTGTCCGCGCTTCCCCGCTGTGCATTTTCCTGCTGTTGCTAACGGTGCTGCTGGGCATTGCGGCTTTCCGACCGATCGACCATGACGAAGGGCAATATGTCGCCGCAGTCGCATTGATGCGATCGGGCCTGCCCTATCGCGATTTCGCCTATCTCCAGACGCCATTGCAACCCCTGCTTTTCACGCCGCTGGCCTGGCTGTGCGAGGGCTGGCTGTTCCTCGCCCTGCGCGCCGTCAATACCCTGTGCGCAGCGGGGGCGGCGGCGCTGTTATACCAGACCGTATGTCGGGTGGGAGGGTCGCGGCGCAGCGCCGGGATTGCAGCCATGGCGCTCGTCACCAGCCATGCTTTCCTGTTCGCCGCGACAGTTGCGCGGAACGATGCCCTGCCTCTATTCCTGCACATGGCCGGTCTCGCGCTGCTCATCGACGCGCTCGGCACGGGTCGCCGCCCGCTATTCTTCATGCTCGCCGGGCTTCTACTGGGCGCGGCGGCTTCGGCGAAGATCAGCTATGGTCTGCCCGCCGCCGCCATCGGCCTGTTCGCGCTGGTCAATATTCGACGGCTCGGCCCAATGAGTGTCCTCGCACTGGCGGCGGGCGGGATCGCCGGTGGATTGCCGACCCTGATCCTGTGGGCGATCGCACCGGATGCGGCCTGGTTCGGCATCATCGACTATAGCCTGAAGGCGCCGCTGGAATGGCAGATGCTGAACCAGCGCACCTATATGGTGGAAACCCCGCTCAGCGCGCTGAGGCTGCTGCGTTTTCTGGCGCAGGGATCGGCGCTGCTGGCGCTTGTCGCGATGGGGGTGTCCATCCTGCGTCGATCCGCAAAATCCTCCATGACGACAGCTCTGCTCGACTATGTGATCCTCGCCGGGTTGATCGCGGCATGGCTGCCACGGCCCATCTATGTGCAATATCTGGTGCCGCTGCTGCCTGCGCTGTTTCTCCGCTTCGGCCTGATGCTGGACGATCCCCGCTGGTCGCGCCCCGCCGCCATCGCGGCCCTGATGCTGTGCATGGCGGCTGGCATGGCCGAAACAGCCATCCGTATCGCCCCGAACATCGCGCGCGCCCACAGTCCCATCCTGTCGGCGACCCGTGATGCCCATGCGATCGGGCAAAGCGTGCGCGCCGCGGGCATCACTGGCCCGATCGTCAGCCTGGCCCCGGAACGGGTCGTGGACAGCGGCCTTCCGCTCGATCCGCGTTTTGCCGCCGCTCCCTTCCTGTTCCGCACCCGCGACCTGCTCACCCCGGCGCAGCAGGCTGCCTTCCATGTGCTGAACGGCGCAAGCGTCGCGAACGGCCTGACCCGTCATCCCCCCGCCGCGATCCTAACCGGACAGGAAAGCGCGCCGTCCCCCGCCAGTCCGGAGGGGCTTGATTCGTCCCTGATCGCCTGGGCAAGCGCGCATGACTATCGCGCCACAACGCTGCCGTCAGGGGAGGGGACGCTATATCTCCGGCCGGAATGATTGCCGATACTGCTAAGGATGATGGGCAAATGGCGCGCTCCGGTTTCCCCATGACGCCCTAATAATCAAATTTGACGTTCAGCCCATAGGCGCGCGGCGCCGCAGGCACAGCCAGATCGCCCAGCGCGCTGCCCAGCTTCTGGACATGATATCGCGCATCGGTCAGGTTCCTGACCCACAATTCCACGCCCCATCGCGCGGACGGGCGATATTCGATCGATCCGTTGACGACACCAAAGGCTTCCTGGCGCAGCCGATTGTCGACCTCGAAATAATAGCCGTCATTATAGCTGTAGAGCGCCGAAAACAGCAATTCGCGCTCATCGCCAAGATCGGCGGTGTAGGATGCGCCGATATTGGCGGCAAAACGTGGGGCGAGCGGCGTGTCATTGCCCTTTGCGCTGCCCAGACATGTCAGGTTGCCGCCCGTGGCCGCGCCTGTGGTCTGACCGGCTGCCGGACCCGTCGGCGTACAGACGGCAGGACGGGGGTAGGTGAAGGGCGCAAAGGGAAAATCCGCGAATTTGGAACGCATCAGCGTGGCTGACCCGAACAGGCGCAGCCCGTCGATCGGTGCGGCCTCGAACTCCGCCTCTACGCCGTCCACATCCACCGACGCGGCGTTCAGCAATGTCGGCTGCGCGCCCAGCGTCACTGCGGCGCGAACCTGATAGTCGCTGATATCATAATGATAGGCCGACAGGTTCAGGCGCAGCCGTCGGTCGAACCATTCGGTCTTTAGGCCGACTTCATAGGCGTCGATAAATTGCGGGTCGACCGGGGGATTGGCTGGCGACTGCAAGGCCCAGAGGCCCGACTTGAAGCCCCGATTATAGGATGCATAGACATTGATATCGTCGGTCAGGTCCTGGCGGATCGCCAGCCGGTAGGTGAATTTGCCATAGGTCAGAGAATCCGTGCGCGGCGCGAGCGACTGGCCGATGAACAGGGGCGTTCCCGGCACCAGCCCGACGGGCGTCTGTTCGCCACGCAGGGTGCGATCGTCGCGGGTATAGCGTAGTCCCGCCGTGACATCGGTGGATGGCGTCAGCGCATAGGTCGCTTCGGCAAAGGCGGCATAGGATTGCGTCCGCATCGATGCCGACAGGTCCGATCCTGCATCCACACCGCCAAAGGCCGTGCCACGCTGCTGCTGGTTCACCAGCGCCGCCTTGTTGCGCAGGAAGAACAGGCCGGTCTGCCAGCTCAGCGGTTCGGTATCGTTGGACGAAAGGCGGATTTCCTCCTGGAAGGAATCCGTTTCGGAATGGATCGCATAGCGCGCCAGCGGCAATTGCGCGCCATCGGGGTCGAGCCCGCTGCGGGTCTTGTTGCCCCGAAATCCGGTAATGCTGGTCAGCGTCGCCCAGTCCAGATCGAATTCCGCGGTCAGGTTGAAGCCATAGATGCGCTGGCGCACACGCTGATAGGCGGATGTGTTCGTATTATAGTCGCCGGGAAATTGCGTGCCGCCGGTGCCTACCGATCCTTCGGCAACATGAAAGATGGACGCGAAATCATCGTCGGATTTGCCGTATTCGCCCGACATCATGATTTTCGTCCGGTCATTGGGTCGCCACACCGCCTTTGAGCGCGCGCCCCAGTGCCAGCCAAAGCCGACCTTGCGTCCGGTCGCCAGATTGCGGCCCCAGCCATCGACCTGCCGCGTTCCGGTCAGCGCTATATCGGCGCTCAGCCTATCGGTCAGCGGGCTGGCCGCATATAGCTGCCCGCTATAGCTTTCATAATTGGCAATCCCGACCTGCCCTTTCACCACGACATCGCGCCCCGGTTCACGCGTGATGACATTGATCAGACCACCGGACGCATTGCGGCCGAACAAAGTGCCCTGTGGCCCTTTCAGCACCTCGATCCGCTCGATATTGTTGAAGCGAAAGACGGTCTGGCCAAGATCGGGCAGATAGACGCCATCGACATAGATGGCATTGGCTCCTTCCTCGCCCGTACCACCGCTGGTGTTGCCCACGCCGCGCACGAAAAATATGCCGGATGGGCCAGACCGGGTCAGCTGGACGCTCGGCACCGCCTGCGGCAGGCTGGTCGTGCCGCCAATTCCCCCGCTCGCCAGCGCATCCGCCGTGATCGCGGTCACCGCGATCGGCACATTCTGCAGATTCTCTTCCCGCCGCTGCGCCGTGACGACAATTTCGTCCAGACCGCCGCTTTGCGGAGCCGACATATCCTGCGCCTGTGCGGGTATGGCCAGCAAGGCGGTGGCCATCGCCAGGGCTGCACTGGTCGTGCGATGATCACGTGGCGCGCGAAAAGCTGGTGAAACTGTCATGGCATCTCTCCCTGTAGCGGCCCAGGGTGCCGATGTTGGGCATCGGCTTCTCGGTCTGGACCGGCGCTACCCTATCAAGCCGCCGGAGGTGATCGACCGCGAAGTCCCACTAGTGCCTGCCGGATCAAGCGGTCATTCCCGCTCCATCAAGCCCGTTCCATCCCGGTCGATGACGCGGCAGTCCACCTGCCGGGACGGGCCGGACAGCATGACATTTGGGCGGGAACTGGCGGCGCGCTCCAGCCTTATTCGGGGAGGGCGATCGCCCGCGCGGCCAATATCTCTTCCAGATGATTGACCGGATCGCCCGCAACAACGCCGCCTTCCACCGGCAAAGTGATGCCGGTAATCTGCAACGCGCGATCGCTCGCCAGGAACAGCGCCGCCTGGGCAACATCGTCGGGCTGCCCCCGGCGCTTGAGCGGCTGGTTCGACAGATAGACCGCGTCGATCGCTGCATCGACCTTTGCCGCTACATCTGCTGCTGCACCTTCCGCCCGGAAGGATGAAAGATTGGTGCGGATATGGCCCGGCACCAGACAATTGACCCGGATGTCATATTGGGCCAGATCGATGGCGGCCGACTTGGAAAACTGGATCAGTCCCGCCTTGGACGCGCGATAGCTCATCATCGCCTGCCCCGCGAGCATCCCGGCGATCGACGCATTGTTCAAAATCACGCCGCCGCCATGATCCTTCATGTGCCGCGCCGCAATCTGCGTTCCCAGCATCGGACCCAGCAGATTGACGCCCATCACCCGCTGAAAATCGTCCAGCCTGTCATCGATGAAATGCGGGAAGGGCGCGCAGCTGATACCGGCATTGTTGAACAGGATATGCAGCCCGCCAAAGCCGGTGACGGCACGGTCGATCAGAGCCTGGACCTGTTCGCGCTGAGACACGTCCGTCGCCTGAAACATCGCGGACGGTCCCAATGCCGCTGCCAGCGCCTCGCCTGCCGCTGCATCAACGTCGGCGATCACGACCTTCGCGCCTTCGGCAACGAACAGTTCCGCCGTTGCCCGGCCGATCCCGCCTGCGCCGCCAGTGACGATGGCGACCTTGCCCGCCAATTCTCCCGCCATGATGGTCAGCCCCGCCGCGTGAAACGGATCGGCAGCCGCTCGATCGATTGGGTCGCGACGGTCGGCAGATAACGGATGTCCGCCTCCGCAATGGCCAGTTCGATATTGCCGATACGCTTGACGATCTCGCGCGCCGCCACCTTTATCTCCATCCGCGCCAGCGCCAGTCCGACGCAGCGATGCACCCCGCCGCCAAAGGACAGGTGCCGCCCGATATTGGGCCGGTTGAGGTCGAAATCGCGCGGCCGGGGAAACACATCCTCCTGATCGTTGGCGGACGCATACATTAGCAGCAAATGCGCGCCCGCAGGTAATGTCCGTCCGCCCAGTTCAACCTCACGCGTCGTCATGCGCGAAAGACCCCGCACCGGCGGCTCGATCCGCAGCAATTCCTCGACAAAGCGGTTCATCAGCCGGTCGTCGTCAGCCGACTCCTGCAATAATGTGGCGATCTCCGGCCGGGTGGCCAGAATGTAGAACAGATTGCCCAGCGCCGTCGCCGTCGTCTCGTTGCCCGCGATCAGCAGCGCACGGACCAGCGACACCGCCTCGGCAAAGCTTAACCCCTCGCCATCGGCGTCGCGGGCGTGGACCAGATCGGAAATCATGTCCTCGCGCGGATCGGCCTGCCGGTCCTGCATCTTGGCGATCAGATAATGTTGCAGGTCGCAAATCTCGCGCGCATGGCCCAGCATCTGTTCGCGATCCTGCATCCGTCCGATCTGCGCCGTCACCGCGATCGACCAGCGCTGGATGCGGTCCTTCATGTCCCAGTCCAGCCCCAGCTGCTCGCAGATGATCCGCACCGTCAGCGGCACGGCGAAATCATGGATGGCGTCCGCCTCGCCCCGCGCCGCGACGCTGTCGATCAGGTCGACCACCACCTTCTCGATCCGCGGTTCCAGCGCCTTCACCCGGTGCGCGGTAAAGGCCTTCTCCATCAGCTTGCGGATGCGCGTGTGATAGGGCGGGTCCGACATGATCGCATCGGGGAAGTAACCGCCGCCCTCGCGCTCCAATATCTCCTGAAATTCCTGCTGAAACCCCTTGGCCTGCTGGGTGTGATAGCCCTTGTTCACCGAAAAGGTGATCGGGTCCTGCTGGATCGTCGCGATATCCTCGTACCGCGACACCAGATACATGCCCAGCTTCTCGTCCCAATGGATCGGGTCGTCCCGGCGCATCGCGGCGTAAAAGTCACGGGGCCGCGCCGATATCAGCGGATCGGTCATCGATCCGGTTGCGAGCAGATCGCGCTCCGCCAAATTGGTCATCGCCTGATCCTTGTTCATTGTTGCGCCACCACGACGCGCAGCCCGTCAAGCGCGCCCGACAGGCGTATCTGACACGCCAGACGGCTGCTGGCCGTCGCGACGTCCGCCACCATGTCCAACATGGCAAATTCGATATCGTCGGGCTGTCCCGTCCGTTCGACCCAGTCCGGGTCGATATGGACCAGGCAGGTTGCGCAGGAACAGGCACCGCCGCAGTCGGCGGCAATGCCGTCAATCCCGTTCGCCTTGGCCAGTTCCATCAGCGACTGGTCCCCGGACCCGCCATCGACCTGTCGCTCCACGCCGTTCACATCCACAAAGGTGACCTGCACCATCGGCTATATTCTCCTTTTGCCCGGCAGAATGGCCGATGGCGGCACGCACGGAAAGGCATGGTGCCGCGCACCGGCTTGACTGGCGCGGCAGGCGCCTTCGCGCCGAGAGGAAACGCCAAGTGCGCGTGCAGTCATTGGGCCGCAGGCGGCAAGGGCATAGTCTGATCGGCAGGAGAGGATGTCATCTTGCCGACCACGCTCATCACCAATGCCACCATCTGGGACGCCACCGGCGCCTTGCCTTTTGCAGGCGCCTTGCTGGTGGAGGACAATCGCATCCGGCACGTGACGGCCAGTGCGACGGAACCGTTGCCCCCGGCCGACCAGATTATCGACGGCACCGGCATGACCTTGATCCCCGGCCTGACCGAAGGCCATGCCCATATATCCTTCGGCGACGCCGCCTCCACCGAGGATCTGATCAGCCCGTCGCCCGAAGCGCACACGCTCCTCACTGCGCGTATGGCAAAACTGCTGCTCGATCAGGGGTTTACCAGTTGCTATGGCGCGTCGGCCGCCAAGCTGAAGCTGGATGTCGCCGTCCGCGATGCGGTCGATGCGGGCCATATTCCCGGCCCCCGCATCCGTGCCGGATCGACCGAGATCACCGTAACCGGCGGCATGGGCGACGAAAGCAAGCTGCACAATCCGCGCATCGGCATCAGCTGCATCGTCGATGGCCCGGAAGAAATGCGCAAGGCCGTTCGCCTCGCGATCCGCGAAGGGTGCGACAATATCAAGCTCGATGTGTCGGGCGATCCCTTCTATCCCGGCAGCCCGTCGCACGTTACCCCCATGTCGTTCGATGAAGTGAAGATGGCGGTCGATACCGCCCATGCCTTCGGCCGCAAGGTGAACGCCCATAGCCGCTCGATCGAAGGGACGAAGCATTGCATCCGCGCCGGGGTCGATGGCCTGTTCCACGTCGAATATGCCGATGAAGAAATGCTCGACATGCTGGAGGAAGCGCGTGACCGCATCGTCATCGCGCCGTCCATCGGCCTGTTCCACAGCATGATCCATTATGGCGAGCCGTGGATCCCGCGCGCCGTGGCCCAAGCCATGGGCATCCCCGCCCTGATCGAGCAATCGGTCAACACGCATACACAGCTGCGCAAGCGCGGCATCCGTCACCTGATCGGCGGCGACTATGGCCTCGCCTGGAACCGGCAGGGGACCAACGCCCGCGATATCAAATTGCTGATGGACTATTATGGCTATGATGCGCCCGGCGCGCTCGCCTGCGCCACCCGCAATGGCGGGCAGGCGATGCGGGACGAGGGCGACCTTGGCACGCTGACGCCCGGCGCGCTCGCCGACATGCTGCTGGTGGATGGCGATCCGCTGGCCGACGTCACGATCCTTCAAGACAAAAACCGGTTGGCGATGGTGATGAAGGACGGGGCGATCCACAGCATCGCGCCCGGCCTCTGCACGCCTGCCGCCTCTGACCAACGGAGAGTTGCATGAACATGGAATCCGGCCCGATCGAACCGGGCGATGCCCGCTGCCCGGCGATCAGCACACAGGATATCATCGCGCGCGACAGGATCGCCGCGCCCGGCTGGGTCCGGTCGGAATCCTATGCTTTTCTAGGCAGCGAGGATGTGTCGAAGGACCGCTATATCGATCCAGACTATGCCCGTCGGGAAATGGAAAGCCTGTGGACGCGCACCTGGCAATTTGCCTGCCGGGAAGAACATATCCCGGAGGTCGGCGACTATCAGGTCTATGATATCGGTCGCTACAGCCTGATCATCACCCGCGTCGCGCCCGATGACATCCGCGCCTATGTCAACGCCTGCCTCCACCGCGGCACCAAGTTGCGCGCATCCGGCTCGGCGGGCTTTGCCAGCGAGTTCAAATGCAGCTTCCACGGCTGGAGCTGGAATATCGACGGCAGCAGCAAGGGCATCGTCTGCCCATGGGATTTCCCCCATGTCGATCCCGCCAATAACAGCCTGCCCCAGGCGCGTGTCCAGACATTAGGGGGCTTTGTGTGGATCAACATGGACCCTGCGGCCCCCAGCCTTGAGGCGTATCTTGGTCCCGATGCGCTCGCCCATATCCGCGCCTGGAAGCTGGAGGACCGCTATATCCACCTCCATGTCCAGAAAAGCTTTCCGGCCAACTGGAAATTGACGGTCGAGGCCTTCATGGAGGCCTATCATGTGATCGAAACCCATCCGCAGGTCGCCCCGTCCAACGCCGACGCCAACACCCAATATGACGTCTATGGCGATCATGTTAACCGCTTCATCTCCTGCCTTGGCGTAGCATCGCCGCATCTGGAGGGGCGCTTTTCCGAACAGGATATTCTCGACCAGTTCACTGTCGGCGATGCCTCGGTCCTGAGCGAGGACCGGCCCACCGTTGGCGATGGCACCGCGCGGCAGGCGATGGCGGACCTGTTCCGCGGCATGTTCGGCCAGGCCACCGGCAGCGATCTGTCGGCGACTTCGGACAGCGAGATGCTCGACTGCTTCTCTTACACGATTTTCCCCAACACCTATCTCTTCCCCGGCGTGTCGCTGCCGATGGTCTATCGCTTCCGGCCCGATCCGAAAGATCATCGCCGCTGCATTTACGAAGTGTTCTTCATGCGCCCGGTGCCGTCGGACGGACAGCGCCCGGAACCGGCCGAACCTATCGTCCTGACCGACGATCAGAGCTTCTGCGACGCACCCGGCATGGATGCCGGTTTCGGCAAGATATTGGATCAGGATACCGACAATCTCTTCCTCCAGCAGGAGGGGCTGGAAGCATCGGCCAAGCGCGGCCTGACGCTGGGCAATTATCAGGAAATCCGCATCCGCCATTTCGAGCAGGCGGTCGACCGCTATGTCGCGATGCCGCCCCATCGTCCCACGCGCTGAGGAAGCCCATGTCCTTCGAACGCAACGCCCGGCTGGCCGCCCGTCGCGCGCCCTTGCCCACCACCGCCAGTATCGATCCCGTCACCGCCAACATCATTCGCGGTGCGCTGGAAACCGTCTGTTACGAGGCGACGACCCATCTGGGTCGCGCCGCCTCTTCCCCGATCATCAACCAGTCGAACGAACGCAACGCGGCGATTGTCGATGCCCATGGACGGCTGGCCATGGGGTCGATCGGCACGCCGCATCTGACCTTCGTGTCGCAGCTGACGGTGCGCTACGGCCTGATGCAGCAGGATGCTTTCGATTGGGGACCGGGCGACGTGTTCGTCGGCAATGATCCCGATCATGGCGGCGGCCATCTGCCCGACTATAATGTCTACGCCCCCGTCTATGATGCGGCGGGCGAACTGGTGCTGATCCAGGCGCTTCAGGCGCATCAGGGGGATACGGGCGGGAAAGACCCCGGCGGTTTCACCCTCGACGCGACCGACATTTTCACCGAAGGCCTCGCCATTCCTTGCCTCAAGCTGGTCCATCGCGGCGAAAAGCGGCGGGACGCCATCTATCTGCTCGAACGCAACAACCGCTTCCCCAGCTTCGCAGGCGATCTTGCCGCGATGATCGGCGCGGTTGAAAAGGCCAGCGCCTCGATCCGCGCGATCCTCGACAAATGGGGCAGCAATGTCGTCCGCGCCGCCGTCAACCAGACGATCGAGACATCCGAGCGCCAAATGCGCCAGCTCGTGTCCGACTGGCGCGATGGCACCTACGAAGCCACTGTGCATATCGATCATGACACGGTCGGCACGAAGGATGTCCGCGTCCATGTCGCCTGCACCATCGCGGGCGACCAGTTGACCGTCGACTTGACCGGCACCGACGACCGGCAGGATCTGGTCGGGGTGTGGAACACTTTTGCCAATTCGCGTGGCTATATCATGACCCAGATCGCCTCCACCATCGACCCGGACATCGTCAAGAATGAAGGGTTGTTCAACGCGGTCGAGATCATCCTGCCCGAAGGCTGCATCGCCCATCCCCCGCCCAACAAACCCGCAGCGCTCGGCTCCTTCCACCCGGCCTGCGAAATTACCGAAGCGGTGTGCGTCGCCCTGTCGAAGGTCGCGCCGGACCGGTCTGCACCGCAAGTGTATAAGATCGGGATGCCCAACGCCGTCATCGGCTTTGATCCGCGCGGCCAGATGTGGATGGACCAGGGCGTCGATTGCCGGTCGATGGACGTGTCGGCGGTGCAGGGGATCGACGGCTGGGGCAGTTGCCCGGTCTCGCTCGGCAATCTGCTGCTGTCGCAGGCGGAGGACGGCGAAAGCCGCTTCCCGGTGATCAATATCAGCCGCGAACTGGTTACCGACAGCGGCGGCGCGGGGCGCTGGCGCGGAATGCCGGGCAGCCGCAACGTCAAGCAGATCCTCGAACCCGCCCTCGCGATGGCCTGGATGGTCAGCCATGATCATCCGATCAGCGGGCTGGAGGGCGGCGATGATGGCACCCCCTATCTCAATCATTTTCAGGTCGGGATGCCCGATGAATATCGCGTCGAACTGACGGCGCGCGCGCACCTCCCCGCCGGGGCGGTGATCGCCTATCAGCATGGCGGCGGTGCAGGCTTCGGCCCCGCCCTCCTGCGTGATCCGCAGGCGGTGTGCGAAGATGTGCTGGACGAACTGGTCAGCGTCGATGCCGCGCGGGAGCGATATGGCGTCGTCCTGACCGGTAGCCTGACGGACTATAGCCTGACCGTGGATCATGCGGCCACCGCCGCGCTGCGCGGGGAGCGTATGGCGGCATGACCTATCGCATTGGCATAGATATTGGCGGCACCTTCACCGACTTCGCGATGCTCAGGGGCAGCGACGTCATTCTTCACAAAAATCTCAGCACGCCGCATGACCGTTCGGAAGGCGTCATGAGCGGCCTTGCGACATTGGCGGCGGGGCAGGGGCTGTCGCTCGGCGATTTCCTCGCCCGGTGTGATGCCATCGTCCATGGCACGACCGTGGCCGACAATACGCTGATCGAGATGAACGGCGCGGTCACCGGGCTGCTCACCACCGAAGGCTTCCGCGATGAAATGGAATATCGCCGCGGGTTCAAGGAAAGCATCTGGGACGTGCGGCTGGAACCGCCCCAGCCCATCGTCCCGCGCCGCCGCCGCCTGACCGTCCCCGAACGTATCCTCGCCGATGGCAGCATCCATCGGGAACTGGATGAGCAGGCGGTGCGCGATGCCTGTGACAAATTCCGCAAGCAGGGGGTCGAATCCGTCGCTATCGGCCTGATCTTCGCCCATGTGAATGGCGATCATGAACGCCGCGTGGCGCAGATCGTGGAAGAAGAGATGCCCGGCGTGCCGGTGTCGCTGGGCCACCATATCCTGTCGCGCGCGCCCGAATATGACCGGATCAGCACCACGGTCGTCAACGCCTATGTCGCGCCGCGCGTGAACGCCTATCTCGAACGGCTGGTCGAACGGCTCGCACAGGCAGGCTATCCGCGTCAGCTGATGGTGATGCAGGCGGCGGGCGGGGTGATGACCCGCGACTATATCGCCGCCGCGCCGATCCGCGTGCTGGCCTCCGGCCCTGCGGGCGGGGTCATGGCGTCGGCCCATGTCGGCGGGGCCAAGGGACATCGGAACCTGCTCTGCGTCGATATGGGCGGCACCAGCTATGACATGTCGGTGGTGATCGATGGCGCGGCTCCGGCCGAAGCAGGGTGGAACATGCACCACCGCTATCTGGTCGGCGTGCCGATGGTGCAGGTCGAAACGCTGGGCGCCGGTGGCGGCTCGATCTGCCATGTCGACAAGGGGGAGCTGAAGGTCGGCCCGGCATCGGCCGGTTCCGTCCCCGGCCCGATCTGCTACGGGCGTGGCGGCCTTCAGCCCACCATCACCGACGCGCTGCTGATGCTCGGCATCCTTTCGACCGGCGAAGGCTTTGCCGGTGGCAGCTTCCGCCTGCGCGATGAGGGCGTCAGCGAAGCCTTTGCCGCGATCGGCGGACAGATGGGCTATGATGCAGAGCAGGCGGCGTTCGATTGCTGGCGGCTGGTCAACGCCAATATGACGCAGGCGGTGCGGCGCACCACCGCGGCCAAGGGGATTGATCCGGCCGACATGGTCATGCTGGCCTATGGCGGCAACGGCCCCGCTTTCGCCGCGATCCAGGCGCAGGATCTGGGCATCACCCATGTGCTGGTGCCAAAGGCGTCGCCGACTTTCTCCGCCCTCGGCACGCTGGTCGCCCATCCCAGCATTGACGAGGAACGCTCCTGCACTGCCCCGGCCGACGCGCTGGATCTTGACCGGCTGCGTCTGTTGTGGGGGGAATTGGCCGACAATGCCAAGGCGCACTTCACCGGCGCGGGCTTTGACGCGGGCGCGATCCAGGCGACATGGCGGCTCAACATGCGCTATGGTGGCCAGAATTGGGCGCTGACCTTCGACCTGCATGAAAGCCGGGGTCTGGATGACCTGTCCTTCGTGGACGATAGCCTGTCCGACCGCGCCATTGCTGCCTTCAACGCCCGGCACATGACCGAATATGGCCATATCCGCGAAGGCGAATTGCCGGAAATTACCGGCGTTCGCCTGGCCGCCCATGTCGCGACGCCCATGCCGCCGGCCAGCGGCGGCTTTTTAGCCCCCATGGTCGACCCCGCCCCCGCCGGGTATCGCCGCGCCAATCTTGGCACCGGTTATGCCGACGTCGCCATCTTCAAGGGACCAGCGCTCGTCCCCGGCGCGCGTGTGACTGGCCCTGCGATCATCGAGGAAGTCTTTACCACCATCGTCGTCTATCCCGGCTGGCAGGCACGGGTGGACGATGCGGGCGACTATGCGCTGGTCCGCCAGCCGTGACAGCGCTTGCCGGAATGGTGATCATCGAAACGGCGGAGCGGGTCTGCGGCGAATATGCCGCGCGCCTGCTTGCCGATTTCGGGGCGGACGTGATCAAGGTCGAACGCCCCGGCGGCTCACCGACCCGCGCCAGGGGGCCGTTCCATGACGGGCAAAGCACGCTCTTCCGCTATCTCAACAGCAACAAGAAATCAGTGCTGCTCGACCTCGACCGGCCCGACGATCGCGCCTTGCTCGATCGCCTGCTGGCCCGCGCCGACGCGCTGATCGACGATCATCGCCCCGACTGGGCGGCTAGCCACGGCCTGTCGCTGGGCAGCCATCCCGATCTGGTCCACTGCGCCATCACCCCCTTCGGTCAGGCCGCGCCGCCGCACTGGCAGATCGCCCGCCCGATCAACGTCATGAATGCGGGCGGCTGGGCTTGGCATACCCCCAGCGAAACCCCGGCGGACAAACCACCCTTGCAAGGCGCGGGCCGCTTCATGAGCGATTATGAGGCAGGCATCGAAGCAGCACTCTGTGTCGCGGCCTCGCTGTTCGCCAGCCGCCGGACCGGCAAGGGGCAGGCCATCGACATCAGCGAAGTCGCAGTCCAGCTTTCACGCGCCGACGCCGTGCTGGGCCGGATGCTGGCGGGGGATGCGGACCCCGGTTCCGAACGCACCCGCTACGATATGGGCGGTCCGGGCGCGGCCTTTGCCTGCGCCGACGGCCATGTCTATCTGTTGATGACGACGCGCGCCCACTGGCGCGGCCTGTGCGTGCTGATGGGCGATCCCGACTGGGCTATCGCCTTCCCCGACGACTGGCTGGAATATCATTGCACGCCCGATCGCGTGGCGGAATTCCGCGCCCATTTTCGCGCATGGATCGTCCATCAATCGAAGGGCGCCGTATCGGACGCCGCGCAGCAGGCGGGCGTCCCACTGGTGCAGGTCAACACCGCCGCTGACATCGCCCACCATCGCCAATATGCCCATCGCGGCTATTTCCAGTCGCTCGATGGCATCGCCTATCCGACCGTCCCCTACCGCATGAGCGCATCCCCGGTCCGTATCCACGCCCACGCGCCCGCACCCGGCGCGCATCAGGGGGAAGCGGCATGAGTGGCACCGGGCCGCTGGCGGGTATCCGCGTGCTGGAAATCACCAAGGTCTGGGCCGGCCCCTATGCGGGCAAGCTGCTCGCCTTTCTGGGCGCGGAGGTCATCAAGGTCGAAAGCCGCGCCAATCTGGACGAAATGCGCGCCTATGGTGGTGTCGATATCGACAGCGCCCCCTATTTCCGCAGCATAAATCAGGAAGTGCTGAGCGTTCAGGTCGACATGAAATCGGACGAGGGCATGGCCTATCTCCATCGCATGATTGCCATGTCGGACGTGCTGATCGACAATCTGCGCCCCGGTGCCATGGAACGATCGGGCCTGTCCTACGACGCAGTGCGCGCCATCCGCCCGGACATCATCCAGCTTTCGATCAAAATGTACGGCACGGATGGCCCGCTGGGCTATCAGACCGGCTACGCGCCCTGTTTCGCGGCGCTGGGCGGCCTCAATGCGCTGGTCGGCCATGAAGGCGAAACCCCTGCGGGCATGAACATCCGCTATGGTGATTCCACCGTCGGCGCATCGGCCGCGCTGGCCATCGTCGCCGCGCTCCACCATCGCGAAACCACGGGGGAGGGGCAGTTTATCGACCTGTCGGCGGTCGAAACGCTCTCCTCCATGATCGGCGACAGCCTGTTCGCCTATGGCCTGACCGGCGACCTGCCCCAGGCGCAGGGCAATGCCCATGCCGCCATGGCCCCGCATGGCTGCTATCCCTGCATCGATGGCCAATGGATCAGCATTGCTGTGGTAGACGAGAGTGAATGGGCGGCGCTGGTCGAAACGCTTGGCGCGCCCGCGCTGGGGCAGGATGCGCGTTTTGTCGATCAGGAAGCCCGGCTCACCCACAGCGCTGAACTGGACGCAGCCCTGGCCACTATCACCCTCGCACATGAAGCCGATATATTGGCCGAAGCGCTTTTGATGGCAGGCGTGCCAGCCGGTAAAAGCCAGTCCTCGCTCGACCTGATCGGCAGTGAGGCGCTCTGGTCGCTCGGCGCCTATCGCCTTGTCACCGACGCGCGGGGAGACGCGCGCCCGGTCATCGGTCCGGGCTGGCGCATGGCACCCGACGAAGCGCCCATCGAAAGGGGCGCACCGCTGCTGGGCGAACATAATGCCTATGTCTATGGCGATCTGCTCGGCCTCGGCGAGGCTGAACTCGCCGATCTGGTGGCCCGCAAAATCGCCTATTGAGGCAGGAACCGGCTGTTGATCATCCGCGTCGTCGACCAGCCGCCATCCACGGCGATCACCTGGCCATTGATGAATTCGGCCTTGTCGGAACAGAGGAACGCCACGACATTCGCGACATCATTGGGCAGGCAATCGCGGTAAAAGGGCGTCAGTCCCTGATTGATCCGCTGGAATGCGGGATAGTCCCATGCCGCGTCGGTCATGGCTGTCCGCACCACCGTCGGCGCGACGATGTTGGAACGGATGCCGCGCTCACCATATTGCGCCGCCATCGTCTGGGTTAGGCCGGTCAGCCCGGCCTTGACCGCGCAATAAATGCCCCCGTCCCTGCCGCCCATAATGCCGAAGGTCGATCCGATCGTGACGATCGCCGACCCTTTGCCCATATGCGGCAACACTTCGCGACACAGGCGGAACGGCGCGCGCAGCGACAGTTCGATCACCTCGTCCAGCACCGCGTCGCTGGTTTCGTGGACGGCGGCCCATGCCCCTGCGCCCGCATTATTGACCAGATAATCGACCCGGCCGAATGTCGCGATCGCATGATTGACGATGGTGCGCGGTGCCGTGTCGTCCGCCATGTCGGCCGCGACGCCACTGAAACGTGCGTCACCGGGCAATGCCGCCGCCAATGCCTCCAGCTTCGCCATGGTGCGCCCCGTGCCGATCACGGCAACGCCCTGTTCGACCAGGCATCGCACGATCGCCTCGCCAATGCCGCCTGCTGCGCCGGTCACGATCGCGACCTGAGATTCCGTCATTCTGTCATTCCCTGATTATGCGCCCGTGCGGCGATGTCATTGGCCGCAACGAAGCCGAAAGTGAGCGCCGGGCCGATCGTCCCGCCCGCGCCGGGATAGCAATCGCCAAAGGGGCTGGCCGCGCAATTGCCCGCGGCATAGAGATGGGCGATCGGCTGCCCCGCGCCGTCCAGCACCCGCGCCTGCGCGTCGCAACGCAGGCCGCCCTTGGTGCCCAGATCGCCATTGTTGATCGGCACGGCATAATAGGGCGCAGTGTCGATCGGCCCCAGATTGGGGTTGGGCGTGACCGTCGGATCGCCAAAGAAGCGATCATAGATATTGCCGCCACGGCCAAATTCAGGATCGACCCCGGCAATGGCATAGCCGTTCATGGCCCGAACCGTCTCGCCCAGCGCATCTGCCGGTACGCGGATCTTGTCGGCCAGCTGTGCAATCGACCCGGCACGGAACAGATAATGGTCCCACCAATGTTCGGGGATGCGCCGGTCGGGCGTATGGACGGTGGGCATCAGTCCGCCCGCGCTGAACTTCGCGCGGAATTTCGCGTCGAATATCAGCCAGCAGGGCATGTTCGCCCCGGTGCGCAGATGGTCCTCCACCATCGCCTGCCCGAACTGGTCATAGCCTGTCGCCTCGTTGACGAAGCGCACCCCGTTGCGGTTGACGCACAAGCTCCATGGGCGTCCGACATCGAACGCCGCCTGATGGATTTCATGGAAGTTGGACGCCTTGGGCGCGGGCAGGGTCATGGTGGGGATCCACCAGCCCTGATCGACATGGGCGACCGACGCACCGACCGCCTCCGCCGCGATCAGCGCCTCGCCGCGATTGGCATCCTCCGGGGTCGAACTGTGCCGGGTCAGGCCAGGCACCGGATAGAAACGGTCGCGCAGCGCCTGGTTCCATTCAAAGCCACCGGCGGCCAGCACCACGCCATGGCGCGCGGCGATCGTCCGGCTCTGGCCGAACCGGCGCACCTTCACGCCCGTCACCACGCCCGCCTCATCCACCGCCAGCGATTCCAGCGCCGTCTCCAGCTGCAATTCCACCCCGCGCGCGAACACCTGCCGGTACAGCGCTCCCATCAAACCGGCGCCCTGGGTAAAGCGCCGGTCGCGCGCCGACACCCGCCGCGCGCCTATGTCCAGCCAGTAGCGCGCGATCACCTTCGCCGCGGTAAAGCGCCAGCCGCGATGCTGCATCATCAACGCGAAGGTTTCGGTCAGGTCCATCGCATAGCGGTGGAACAGCTTGAACCGGCTATATTGCTCGCGCATCAGCGGATAGCGTTGGTCGCCCAGTTCCCGCCCGTCGAAGGTCGGGCAGATGACCGACCGGTCGGCCCGCGCGCCCGGCGCTTCGGGGAAATAGTCGGGCCAGGCTGCCGCCGCGACAGGGATGCCGCTGTCCTTCAGGAACCGCAGCATCGCTGGCGCCTGCGCGACATAGGCGCTCAGCCGCGCCTCATCGACCGGCACTTGTATGACTGTGTGCAGGTAACGCAGCGCCTCCTCCGCGCTGTCCCCCATATCGCCGTTCAGGCCATGGTCCGGCACCCACATGACGCCGCCGGACGTCGCCGACGTGCCGCCAAATTTATGCGCCTTCTCCACGATCAGCACCGACAGGCCCAGCTCCGCGCCGCGCAGCGCCGCCATCGCGCCCGCCGCACCGGAACCCACGATGACAAGATCGAAGCTTTCCATCAGAAGCTCGGCACTGCGTCGAGATGCGATCCGTCGGGAAAGCAATAATATTCCAGATAATGGCCCAGATCGTCCCGCGCATCGAAATAGGCATAGATGCCGCCCATCGTATCCCATGCGATCGGCATCGCCCAGCGTGCCTTGGCCGCCGCGACTTCGGTGTCGAACATGGCCCGGTCAGAAAAATGCCGCCCCAGATGGTGGAATCGCGTGGCATAGCCTTCTTTGGGCAGCCCCCATTGATAGACGCTGATATCCCCCGACAGGGGCTGGATGATCTCGAACTGCACCCCATGCCGGTTGGCCAGCGCGAAATGCGCCACCGCCTGACGGTCCTGCCCGGTGTCGAACTGGGCGTCCGGCATTTCCATATAATGGCCAATGCCCTGAATCGCGCCGATCTCCGCCATGGCGCGCCGCCAGTCGGTGGTCACATAGGCGTGCTGATAATAATCCTGACTCACGGCTCTGGCTCTCCTGGGGCAACTCTCCGCCGCCGGTTATCGGGGCGGAAGCGCGGAACCGGAATGACCGGCGCGGCAGGGCGGCTTGCACCGGTGCGCGCACGCCAACGCCGCTGATTGCGGCCGATCCGGCGCTGTGGTGATAGAAGGGGATGAGCATCCTTACCTACACAGCAGTCGCCCAAGTCGCCGACGTGCCGCCCGGCTCCGTCAAAGTCGTGGAATTTGAGGGGCGCAGCGTCCTGATCTGCCATAGCAATGGCCGTCTGTTCGCCGTTGCCAACCGCTGTTCGCACGCCGATGAGCCGCTTGCCTGCGGTCGCATCCGCGCGAGCTGGATCGCCTGCCCGGTCCATGGCGCGCGCTTCGATCTGGAAACCGGCCGCGCCATGAACCCGCCCGCCAAGGCGCCGATCCGCACCTATCAGCTGCGCGTCAACGGCGACGCGATCGAAATCGCGCCTTAAACGCTGGCGAGTTTCGCCACCGCCACGGCGCGAATATCCGCCGCCTTGGCCTTCTCATTCCCGGTCAGCGCAAATTCCGCCTCGTCCAGCAGCAGCACCCGCCGCGGCACCTTGAAGCTCGCCATCTGGGTCTTGAGATGCGCGATCAGCATATCCTCCACGATGGTGACGCCATCGATCGGCACGATGCAGGCCACCACCATCTCACCCAGCAGATTATCCGGCACGCCCACGGTCTGGCTGCGCTTGACGCCGGGATAGGCGGCGATGGCTGCGTCCACTTCCTCCGGCGCGACATTGGCCCCGCCGGTCTTGATCATGTCGGTCAGCCGCCCTTCCCAGAAGAAGCGGCCCTGCGCATCGACCCGCCCGCCGTCGCCCGTGCGATAATAGCCATCCTCGTCGAAACAATCCTCCGGTGCCTTGCCCAGATAGCCCGACATCAGCGTTGGCCCTTTGATGCACATTTCGCCATGCTGGCCCACCGGGACGATTGCCCGCGTCACCGGATCGACGATTTTCAGGATGTTGCCCGGCAGGGGCGCGCCAGCGCTGCCCGCATAATCGGCCTCTGGCGTTTCCGCGTCGAACGCGGTGCAGATCGTCATCGTCTCGGTCGTGCCGAACGCCATCGGCGTCGTCCAGTCGGTCCGCACCGTGGGATGCTCGCCGATCAACTCGCCCTTGGTCACATATTTCAGGCTGGACAGGTCCGCGCTGGCCCAGTTGTCCGCCGCCTGCACCCGCGCCCATTGGTGCGGCCGCCCGGTCAGAAATGTGACCCGCTCCTGCTCGATCACCGCCAGCGCCGCGCCAGCGTCGAACACCGGCTGCAACACCGCCGCGCCGCCAGTGGACAATGCCGTGCCGATCACCAGGCTGATATTGCCCGACCAGAACAGGCCATTGCCGGTCCAGCTCGTCACCGGTTCGCGCATCGCAAACACGCGCGGCCACCGCCACCACTGGATGCAGAAGGCGCGCTGGCTGTGGATGATGCCCTTGGGCAGGCTGGTTGTCCCCGACGAAAAGAAGATGCCGCCAATATCGCACGGCGTCACGCTTGCCGCCCGTGCGGTAACGATGCTGTCGGCGACATGCGCACCGCTGGCCAGAAAATCGTCCCAGCTTTCAAAATGGCCCGCCGCCGGGGCTGCATCGGTCACGCTGTCAAGCTGCACCAGATGGTTCAGGAATGGCAGGTCATCGATCGGCGCCAGCATCGCCGCAAAATCCTTTTTCAGGACGCGCGTATCGAAAAACAGCGTCTCGACCGCCGACGCGCGGATCAGATGCGCCAGCTCGTCCGGCGTGGAAAAGGTGCTGAGCGCCACGGTAACGCCACCCGCCATGGCGATGCCGAACACACAGGCCAGATATTCCGGCCGATTGGCCATCAGCACGCCGATACGCGCATCCTTGCCCATGCCCGCCGCGATCAGCGCCTTGGCGACCGCGACCGACCGGGCATGTAGCTCGTCATAGCTCCAGCAGACCCGCTGATATTGCGTCCGCATGATGACGGCATCGCGCGGCCCATAGCGCGCGCGCACCTCCTCCAGATAGGCGGGAATCGTATGCGCGCCTTGCCCCGGCTCCTCGCCCAGCGGCAGTCCGCGCACGCAGGAAAGCGCCGTGTTCAATAGGGCAACTCCACCTGGGCGGTGCCTTTCAGGATTTCATCGCCATCCTGCGTCGTCATCACCGTGCGTATCTTGACCACCGGCATCCCGAAGGGCGAACGGTCGATCTTTTCCACCACCTCGCCATCGACATAGGTGACATCGCCTTCAAAGGCGGGGGATCGGAACTGCGTCTTGCTGTGCCAGACATAGCCTTCAAGGCCAGCCCAATAGGCGACCGTGTCCAGATGCCAGGCATTCATCGACGCGCCATAGCCATAGGCGCCGCCCATGCCGACATTTTCGGCCTTCTCGGCATTGATATGGCCCGATGACGGCCCGTGATAGAGGCCGTCGCCCATGCGCGGGTCGATCTTGCGCGCGTCATGGTCGTAACTCATGTCCGCGCCGAACCCCGCATCCTCGCGCGCCGGATCATGCACGCCTTCCGGCACGTTCCAGCGCCATGTACCCCAGATATTCTGGCGGTGCGCGCGACATTCATTGGCGAAGGATATGACCGAATGCGGCCCGATCACCCGGCGCGGCAGCCGGTCGCCGACCTTCACGTCGCCATAGGCGGGGGATATGCCCTCGCGGTTGGACAATATCCATTCGTGCCGCAACCGATGGATTTCCGCGACATCCTCCTTGGTCCAGCGCTTGGGACTGCGCTTTTCCTTGCCATAGACGCCGCGCTTATTGGCCTCCTCGACCAGATAGCGGATCGCGGTCGCCTGCTCCTTGGCGACCAGTGCGCCATGCTGGTTGCGATGGACGGTGTCGCCGCGCGCAAACATGGTCGGCCCGGCAAAGCCGGTTTCGGTGATCGAATAGCCATCGAAGCGGCGACTCTGGGTTAATTTGTCGCCGGGGCGGACGGGCGTGCCATAGAACCACCATTCCTCGCCTGCGAAGATCAGGTGAGTGCCAGGCACCTTGCCCACGCAGGCGGGGTGGCAGCCATGGCCATAATCCATCGCCACGGTAAAACTCTGCGGCGCGACAATGCCGCCAAAGCGGGATGCACGCGCGAACGTCTCATCCCAATGCACCGGGTTGGGATAGTCCATCGCCTGCACCCAGCGGCGAATGTCGGTCGCGTTGCACGGGTCCCACATCTCGGCAAAGATGACGGGCTTGCCGATCCACTGGTCGACGTCGCTCGTGTCCAGCACGGCGCTGGCATTGGTCATTTCCATATCGGCCATGATGGCTCCCTTAATCGATCGGTTGCGGCGCGCCGGTGCCCAGATAGTCGGCCAGCACGCGATGAAAATTGATGATGGCGCGTTCCTCGACCGGGCTGGGGCGCAACCCGTCGAACCCGCGCGAACGCAGGCCACGCTGCACCGCACCCATGTTGGAAAAATCCTGGCACAACACCTTGCGCCAGCTGGCCTCGTCGATGTCGGGCCTGTGCAGATTGTCCGGTTTGGGTTCCTGCCCTTCGGGAAAACGCTCCAGCGTATAGACCTCGAAAATGCAGCTATTGGGGTCGCGACCGTCGGGCCGCGCGCGATAGCATAGCGCAAAGGTCGGCCCGTGGATGATGACGGTGTTGGGGAAGATGTGCCACACATTGCCCGCTGCCGCAAAATGCGCCGGGTCGATCCGGGGCCAGTTCACCCCGCGTCGGGCGTCCTCCTCCACCGTCCGCTTCATCAGGTGCATCTGCACCTCCTGCGGCGACGTGCCTTCGGGCAATTCCTCCACCAGCAGGTTGGCGACGCGCACCATCGTCTCGGTGGTCGTGCCGTTCACTTCCTCCCACAACTGGTTGAGTGAGTCAGCCAGTCCCCGCCGCATGTCGGGTGCGCCTGCCGCGCCCGCCGTGGCCCCACCCGTGCCTTCGCGCGATTGCGACCCGAACACGCCGTGGATGCCCCGCCCGTCGCTCCAGGTCGGCTTGGGCGAATATTTGGTCAGTTGCGGGTGGGTTCCAGCAACATGATAGCCCTCGTTGAACGCCTCGATCGCAACCTTCCAGTTGCACGGGAAATGCAACCATTGCCGCCAGCGATAGCGCATCTTGTCCAGCTCGAACGGATCGAGCATCGCGGCGGCGGGCGCCAGATAGTCCGCCAGCGATGGCGCGTCCGGGTCCATGCACACGAACACCCATCCACCCCAGCTATCGACGCGCACGTCGCGCAGCCGCAGGTCATCGTCCTTCAGGCTGTCACCCCAGCCATCCTTGCGGACCACGCCGATATTATTGCCGTCCAGATCCCAGCTCCACGCATGGAATTTGCACACCAGCTTGCGGGCGTTGCCGCACCCTTCCGTCAATTGCCGCCCACGATGACGACAGACGTTGAAATAGGCGGCAATCCGGTCGGGCGCGGCGCGCACGACGATGATGGAATCGTCCATGATGTCGTAGGTGACGAAATCGCCGACGTGCGGAATTTCCTCCTCCCGGCACGCGACCTGCCAGACTTTGGGCCATAATTTCTGCGCTTCCGCGTCGGCATAGGATTGCGACACATAGGCTTCATTGCCGATGATGACGGGCGGTTGGGTGATGGCGCCTTGCACGGTCATGTCTTGCTCTCCCTCAGTGCAGGACGCCGGATGGAACGGGGCAGGGTGCGGCGGCAATCGCCTGCGCCGCGCAGGCGTCCAGCCGATAATCGCTGGGGTTGCGCTTGTAGGTGCGCTTGAACATGCGGCTGAAATGGGCCGGGCTCTTGAACCCCACGCCATAGGCAATCTCGCTGATCGAAATGCTGCCTGCGTCCGCCCGCGCCATCCATTTGCGCGCCTGTTCCAGCCGCCGGTCCCAGATCAGCTGTGAAAAGCTGGTGCCATTCTGCTGGAGCAGCGTCGTCAGATAGCGCGGCGAAATGCCGCATCCCCGCGCGGTCATCGCAGCCGAGAGGCCGGGGTCGGACAGATGCACCTCGACGAAGCGCTGCACGTCGGCAAAGCGCTTCTCCGCAACCGACTGGCGGGGCTGCATGACGCTGCTGTCGCCGCGCAGTCCCTGGCCGATCACCGCCAGCGCCGCCTCGACCAGCGTGCGCGTCGTCTCTTCGGCCAGATCACCCTCGCGCTGGAACAGGCCGGTCAGGATATTGTCCGCGATCGCCAGTTCCGGCCGCTGGGTCGATAGTAGCAGCCCGGCGCTCGCATCGCAGTCGATCAGCCCGCGCAGCACATGGGTCGGCACGGTCACGTGCAGCACCTCATGCACGCCATGCCCATCCGGCTGGCATTCGATCAGGAAGGGGGATGTAGACCGGGTAATCAGCATATCGCCGCATTGCGCGCTGCGACTGCCCATCTGGTTGCTCAGCAACAGGCGGCCACGCTTGACGAACCATAATATCGACAGGTCGGTGCCATCCTCGCGCACATGCTGGCGCGTCCGGCGGAAAAACAGCCGGGTGGCCGATCGCAGCAGGATGACGGCGCTGGGTCCGGCGGGCTTGCGCCGGGCGCTGACGTCGATGACGGAGCCTTCCTCCATCCAATAGTCGCCCAGATAATATTCCTGTTCCCGCTCGCCCCGGAACAGGCGCTGGCAATCGCGATAATTGCCCCGGTCAATCGCAAAGAGGGTCTCGATCATGGTCAGGCTCCTCTCTTCTTTAGCGTTTCGCGCGCCCGGCGCGGCTCAGCCGCCATTCCGGGGGATAGTTGAGATCGTTATTCTTGACGGTATGGGCGATGCCCTGATCGAAACCGCCCGCGCCCAGATCAATGTCGCCCGCATGATCATTCTTCATCAGCGGCAACATGCCTTCCAGCCAGCCGGTCATCAGGCTGCCCATATATTCGCCGCGATACTGCTTATAGGCTTCGATGAAGGTCTTTTGCGCGACCACCACATCCATCGGTCGGGTGCGGCTGCATGCGTCGGCATATTTGTCCGTCTCCGCCTCCAGCCGGTCGCGCGGCACGACGCTGTTGACGAAATTGCAGTCCATCATCTCGGCGGCGGTAAAGGGCCGTCCCGTGAACAGCATCTCGGAAAAGCGACGGATGCCGACCATTTCCAGCCATTGCCACATGCGCGGTCCCCATCCGGCATAGCGAAAGGACGGATGGCCAAACAGCGCATCGTCGGACGACACGATCAGGTCGGCGTCGGCGCACTGGTAGAAATGCCAGCCATAGCAATAGCCCTTGGCCTCCACGATGCTGATCTTCTTGAATTCCTGGAGTGGCCGGTTGCCGGCATAGCCCTTGGCATAATGGTCGGTCAGGCCGTGGAGGAAGCGATAGGAACCGGGCGGCGGATAGCGCACGTCCGGGTCGTCAATCTCCAGGTCGGGCAGGAAATTATCATCCTCGCCTGGGTTCAGATACATGTCGCCATGTTCGTTGATGTCGCCGCCAGATCCCAGATCCTGGCCCTCGCCACGGATCACCAGCACCTTCACATCATCATCGATATTCGCTTTGTGGACGATCTCGCCGAACAGCAGGCGCATCCCGATCGTCGTGGTGTTCGCCTTGCCCGGCCGGTCGAAGGTGACGGTCGCGATCCGGCGCGACCGGTCCTTTTCGTACCGGACAAATTGTGCCGCGTCGCGCTTCAGCTCTGCTGCTGTCGCCTTGGCCATCACCTTCTCCATCTGCTCTGTTCTTGGGCAGGAAAATGGCACAGGCCCGATTGGCTGTATTGGCATTAGGCGCAGCTTTTTCGATATGATATGAATCCGATTGCACCTGCGCCGCTCTGTCGGCTTCGCTGTCGGGATTGAAGGATCGGCACATGGACGATCAGGATTATTTCTTCGGCCTCGCCGGTCCGCTCGAAGCGGTGCCTGCCGCTGGCCAGATGCGCGCCGCCAACCTGCGCGGCTTTTCGCAATTTATCCGCAGCAGGGGCGGCGCCCCCCGCCGCATCCTTCGGCAGCACGGCCTTGATCCGGGCGCGCTGGCTGACCCTGACGGCCATGTCTCGTGCCAGCAGGTCGCGGCCATGTTCGAATATTGCAGCCTCCAGTTCGACGATCCGATCTTTGGCCTGCACCTCGCCGCGACCCAGGACGCCGATGTGTTCGGCAGCGTCACCGCCGTCTGCCGCGCCGCGCCGGACATGCGATCGGTCGTCAATTGCCTGATCAACTATCTGCCCGTCGCCCACTCGCCCGAAGCCCAGCTTGAACTGGTGGAGCAGGGGAGCATGGCCGAACTGCGCTGGATGGTCCGGGCCGATGTCGGCTTCAACGTCCAGGCCAATTATCAGGCCATGATGCTGATCCTCACCCTGCTGAGGTCGGTCAGCGAAGGCCGTTTCCAGCCTGCCGCAGCCCAATTGTCGATCGACGCCAGTTCCCATGACCTGCTCCAGATCGAAAGTCTGATCGGCGCACCGGTCAGCCTGCGCGCCGAACGCAACGCCATCGCCTTTCCCGCAACGATGCTCGACCTGCCGATCACCACTGCCAACCGCCTCGTCTATCGCCTGCTGGGGGGCTATCTCGCTCGCCTGCGCATCCTCAACCGCGCCGACATGGGCGAACGCACCCGCAGCTATGTTCGCGGCGCGCTGCCAACGGGCCATTGCTCGGTGGAGCGATGCGCCGAACGGCTTGGCCTCTCGGTACGGACGTTGCAAAGTCGGCTGGCGGCCCATGGCCTGCGCTTCGTCGACCTGGTCGAGGAGCAGCGCGAGCAGCTGGCCCGCATCTATCTCAGCCAGACCCCCATGCCGATTGATGAGGTCGCCGACCGGCTGGGCTATGCCGAACAGACCAGCTTTGGCCGCGCCTTCAAACGCTGGACCGGCATGACCCCGCGCGCCTTTCGCCGCCATCGCGCCTGACATTGCACGCCGTCGTCAAGCGGCTGTGCCTCCCCGATCATTGCCCGATTGCTGATTGTCCCGAACCATGGCCGCCTGGCTTTTGGCCTCCACTTTTCCGTCCGGGATATCGGCATGATCACCAAATCACCATCTGGCGCGGGCGAACTGCGTCGCCATGGGACCGTCCTTATCCCCTGTCTTGCCGGCATCTTGCTGTCGGCGACCCACAGCTATTCGCTGGGCGTCATGATCGGCCCGCTGGAACAGGAATTTGGCTGGACCCGATCGCAAATATCCAGCGGCCCCTTGATCATCGCCATCATCGGGCTGTTTGCCGCCCCGCTGGTCGGCCGGGCGGTGGATCAATTGGGACCACGGCGGATCGGGCTTGCGGGCATCCTGCTTTACTGTACCGCGCTTGGCGCATTGTCATTGGCGACATCCGATATCGTCTCCTGGGCCTTGCTGTGGGTCATTCTGGGCCTGTGCAACATGCTGGTCATCCCCACCATCTGGACCGCGGCAGTCACCAGCCTGTTCGTCGAAAGGCGGGGCATCGCGCTGGCCATCACCTTGTGCGGAGCCAGCCTGTGCGCCGCGATCACGCCGCCGCTAGTCGGCTTTCTGGTCGTCCAGCAGGGATGGCGCGGGGCCTATGTCGGCGTCGGGCTGATCTACGCCGCGGTCATATTCCCGCTCGCCTGGCTGTTCCTGCGCAGCGCCACGGACGATGCGCGCCGGGGCGCAGGCGCTACTGGCAGATCGATGCCGCTCACCGCCAGCCTCCGGCAGGGATTCGCATTGCCCGCTTTCATCAAATTGGCGACGGGCGTCACCCTCTATGCGCTGGCGGTCTGCGCCCTGACGGCCAATGCCGTGCCGATCCTTGTGGCGCAGGGCTTCATGGCGACACAGGCACCCGCCATTGCCGGTCTTATCGGTATCGGGTCGCTGGTTGGTCGCCTGGGTGGCGGCTATCTGCTCGATCGGCTGAACCCGCATAGGGTCTCGGCGATCAGCGTATCGACGCCGATCCTGTCGGTCGCCCTGCTGCTCGCCATGCCCGGTTCGTCGGGCGCAGCCATGGCGGCGTTTGTCATCCTGGGCCTGTCGGTCGGCACCGAACTTGACGCCTGCGCCTACCTCGCCGCGCGCCATTTCGGCCTGCGCAGCTTTGGTACGCTGTTCGGCGCGATCAACGGCTTTCTGCTCTTCGCCAATGGCATGGCGCCGATGGCCGCCAACATCATTTACGACCTGACGCAAAGTTACCAGATTTTCCTTTGGGCAGTCATTCCCATGTGCAGCCTCTCGGCCTTGCTCTTGCTGGCGCTAGGGTCTGACGCCGCGCCAACGCCATCCATCGTCTGATCGGGCATGGCTCGCTCACTCGCTATCCAGATACCGCCTCGCCGCGTTCCGCACTGCCGCTGTCATGCTGTTCAACGCCTGCGCCTGCAGGCGCGACACCGTCCAATATAAAGGGACCAGCAGCGGGTGTGCCGGGGCCAGTGCGACCAGGCGGCCTGCATCGATATGCGGCTGGGCGAGCAATCGCGGTTGGAGACCCCAGGCCAGACCCGCCATGGCCAGGTCCAGAAACCCCTGTGTCGACGGGATCCAGTGGGTCGGCCCATCCAGATCGACATCATAGACCTGCCTTAACCAGCGCCCCTGCAACATATCCCGGCGATTGAAGCGCATCACCGGCGCCATGCTGAGGCTCTGGCCATCTATGCCCGCGCCCAGATGGCGTTCGACAAAGGCCGGACTGGCACAGGCGATATAGGCCAGCGCGCCAAGCGCAACGGTCCGGCATCCCTGCACGGGTTGCGGATCGGATGTGACGACGGCCAGCACGTCGCCCGACCGGATACGCTCCGCCGTATGCGCTTCATCCTCCAGCGTCAGTTCGATCGACAGGCCCGTCTTTTGCGCAAAGCCTGTCATTGCGGCGGGGAACCAGGTCGCCAGGCTGTCCGCATTCACGGCGATGCTAAGTGACGGCGGCGCGCTGCGCAGCGCCCCGCTCGGCACCTCGCTCAGGGGCATGGGCGCAATATCCGCTTCCAGCAACCGGACCTTTTCGAAATGCGCGCATAATTCCCGTCCCCGGTCGGTCGCCGTACAGGGCTGTCCACGCACGACCAGGACCAGTCCCAGCCGTTCCTCATAACCCCGCACGCGCTGCGACACGGCCGAAGGCGTGATGCCAAGGCTGATCGCCGCCTTCTCGAAACTGCCTTCGCGCACGACAGCGGCCAGCGCCGCGAGGGAGGGGTAATCCAGCATGATGAAGCATTGCTTCATTTAGTTTAGAAGAACAAGTTATACTAAATCCTCCTTCATGGCGATGGACCGACCATGACCAGTCTATTCCTCCCCTTCGCCTCAGGCTTTCTGATCTCCGCCGCGCTCATCATGGCGATTGGCGCGCAAAATCTGTTCGTGCTGCGACAGGGATTGAAGCGTGAACATGTGGGGCCGGTCGTCCTGTTCTGCGGTGCCGCCGATGCTTTGCTGATTACCGCTGGCGTTGCAGGCGTGGGCGCATTTCTGGCCGCCGTCCCGCAATTGACCCTGATATTGACGATCGGCGGCGCGGCCTTTCTGGGCTTTTACGGTATCAAGGCGTTGCAGCGTATGGCCTCGTCCGATGCCATGGCCGTCGTGTCGGGCGACAGTGTCAGCCTGCGTGGTGCGATTGCGGCGACGGCCGGCTTTACCTTTCTCAACCCGCATGTCTATCTCGACACCGTCTTGCTGATGGGCGCGGCCGGATCGGCTCAGCCTGCGGCGTTGCGCCCCATTTTCGTGGCAGGCGCGGCCAGCGCCAGCTTCGCCTGGTTCGCCGCGCTCGGCTATGGTGCGCGCCTGCTCGTGCCGCTCTTCGCCCGCCCGGCGGCGTGGCGCGTGCTGGACGCCATTGTCGGCGTGACGATGCTGTCGCTTGCGGCATCGCTGCTGCTCCGCATTGCTGCCTGACGCGACGCGCAATGTATCGCCCACCCCCTTTCCGCGAAGATCGTCTGGAAATCCTGCATCAGGCGATCATCGCCTATCCGCTTGCGATGCTGGTCACGTCGGGCAGCGAAGGCCTGTGCGCCAATCTGGTCCCCTTCACGCTAAAGGCCGACTTAGGCGACAAGGGATTGTTGCAAGCCCATCTCGCAATGGCCAATCCACAACTGCAAGACCTGCGCTCCGGCGCGGAGGCGCTGGTGATATTTCAGGGACCGCAGGCCTATGTCACCCCGTCCTGGTATCCCGAAAAGCAACGCCATGGCCGCGTGGTGCCGACCTGGAATTATGTTATGGTGCAGGCACGCGGACGCCCGATGGTCATCGACGATCCCGCATGGCTCAAAGAGCAGATCGAAGCGCTGACACAGCAGCAGGAACAATATCAGCCCCAACCCTGGTCGATCGCGGATGCACCCGCCCGCTATATTGACGGGCAGATCAAGGGCATTTGCGGCGTGGAAATGCCGATCGACCGGCTGGAGGGCAAATGGAAAGCCAGCCAGAACCATTCGGCATCCAACAAGGCTGGCGTCATCGCTGGCCTGACAGGGCAAAACCCGGCCTCGCCCATGGCTCTGGTCATGGAAAGCCTTGCGAGCGGGGAGGGGTGAGGCCCGCCTCACCGGACAAGCCCTACGTCATACGGCGCATGGCCTGTGAGTGCGCTGTCCCTATCCTTCACCCTTGATCATCAGGAGCGTTACATGATGCGTTGGCCGCTACTTGCCTCTGCTGCCCTGCTTACCATGGCGCTGATGTCCCGCGGGGAGGCCGTGCCGACCAAAGCACCCGGCTGGAACAATGAAGCGGCCACCCGCTATCTCGAAAGTCGCCTCAACTGGTGGCGGCAATGGCCCAAGGCGGAGCGCGATCATGGCACGCGCTGCGTATCCTGCCATACATCGCTGCCGCACGTCCTCGCGATGCCGTCGCTGCGCGCGCAATCGGGCAAGGCCCAGCGCAGCATTGACGAGATGGCGATGTTCGATGACGTGGTAAAGCGCGTCTATCTGTGGGACGAGGTTGAGCCCTTCTATCCCGACCAGACGCGCGGCGTGCCGAAATCGGCCGAATCGCGCGGGGTGGAGGCCGTCCTCAACGCGCTGATCCTCGCCACCCGCGATCGGGAACGCGGCCATCTGGGGCCGGACACGCGCCAGGCCTTCGTCAATATGTGGGGTGTGCAGATGAAGGCAGGCGACCAGAAGGGCGGCTTCACCTGGCTCAATTTCCGGCTCGAACCCTTCGAATCGCCAACCGCTACCTATTGGGGGGCCACGCTTGCAGCGCTCGCGGTCGCTCGCGCGCCGGATGGCTATGGCGATGATCCCGCCGTTGCGCCACAGATCGAGGCGCTGCGCGCCTATCTGCGCACCGGCACTGGCGGCTCGCTCTATTCCCGCGCCCTCATCCTGTGGGCCGACAGCCAGCTGCATGGCGTGCTGGACCCGGACCAGCGCGCCCGGATCGTCGCTGACCTGCTGGCCAGCCAGCAAGAGGATGGCGGCTGGAATCTGCCGGGCCTTGCACCATGGCAGCGGATCGACGGATCGGTCCTGCCGCAGGACAGCGACGGCTATGCCACCGCTCTTGTCGCGCTTGTACTGCGCGAAGCAGGCGGGCCGTCAAGCGCCGGGCCGCTCAAGCGCGCGCAAATCTGGCTGTCCGCGCATCAGGACAAGAATGGTGCTATCCCGGCGAAGTCGATCAACAAGGATCGCCAGCCTGGCACCGACGCCTATCTCTTCATGACCGATGAAGCGACCGGCATGGCCGCACTGGCGATGCGCGCACGCTGAGGCGATAGGCTGCGCCTGTCGCGGCCTCGCCATCTTGCCGAAATCTTCCTTTCCATCTATGCGACTATGAATCGCATAACTGTAATGGAAGAGGAAGAGTGAATGGCCATCCCCGACGTGAGCGGACTTTCCCTGTCCGACCTGTATTCCCTGCGCGGCAGGAGCGCGGTCGTGACCGGTGCGGCCTGGGGATTGGGCAAAGCGACCGCACGCCGTCTGGCCGAAGCCGGGGCGTCGGTGCTGATCGCCGATATTGACGGCGAAGCAGCCACTGCCTGCGCCCAGGAACTGGACGCACAATTTGAATCCCGCATCATCGCGGTCCAGATGGATGCGGGCGACCCATCCGCGATCAAGGCGACGGTCGACCTGGCCGTCCGTGAATTTGGCCAGATCGACATCTGGGTCAATAATGCCGGCATCCCCTCCTTTGTGCCTCTGCTCGACCTGGAGGATGCCGACTTCGACCAGGTGATCGCGATCAACCTGAAGGGCGCTTTCATCGGCGCGCGGGAAGCGGCGCGATCCATGATCGGCGCTGAACGGCCCGGCGTGATCGTCAACGTCGCGTCGCTTGCCGGTGTCATGGGCATTTCGGCGGGGCAGGCGGCCTATTGCGCCTCCAAACATGGCGTCGTCGGCCTGACCCGGCAAATGTCGATCGAACTCGCGCCGCACGGTATCCGCGTTCTGGGCGTCGCACCCGGCTTTTCGGTGACGGAAAAGACGATGTTCCTGGCTGAACTGGACGAAGAAGCGCTCAGCCAGATTCCCATCCCCGGCATCGGCGGCAGTCGGCTGGGCCGGGTTGGGGTGGCCGACGACATTGCCCGCGCCATCCTCTTCTGCGCGTCGGACATGGCCCTGTTCATGACCGGCAGCACGCTGTTGCTGGACGGCGGCATCGCAGCCTGAAATGCAAAGGGCAGGCAGTCGGTGTGACGACCGCCTGCCTCACCCGCTAGCCAAGATGGGCGATGATCTGGGGCAACTGCGCGCTCGTCACGATCCCCGGCGGTGCGGCGCAGATCGCGGGAATCGCATTGACGGGACGATGGGCCGTCAGATTGGGCAATGTCATCTCGCGCTGCCCCGGTGCGATCGGAAAGCCGATGCTGATCTGTAGCGGCGTGTCGCCCTCTACCGTCACCCGCCAGCCGTCCGGTTGCAACGGCCATGGCGGGTCGAGCTTTTCGGTCACGAACCAGTTGCATTGGAACCGCATGACCGGCCGGTCGCCACTATAGCCTGTCGTGATCATGCGCTGGCCAGCAACGGTTCCCGCCGCAATGGTCGACCGGTGCAATTTGGTCGGTTCGGCGGCCAGGGCAATGGCGCCACTGACCTCGAACCGGTCGATGGTGATGCCCACCGCATCCGCGAGCGCCTCCAGCGAATGGCCGAACACCTGATCCCGCTCGATGAACGGCCGCGCCGCAAAGCGCTCCGGCGTCTCGCCAAAGCCCATGATGTTGACCAGCATATCCTCCGAACAGCCGTCGACACAGTTGGCGAATTCCTCGATCGTCAGCAGATCAAGGCGGCGGGACAGCGATAGCAGTACCAGCGGCAGGGCTTCGGTGATGAAACCGGGGCTGCTGCCTGAACTGTGGATGGCGCTTTGGCCGCGTGCGCAGGCCTGCTCGATCCGCGCACGCAACTCAGGCGGCATGGAGCCGGGATGGAAAAACTCCGCGCGCGTCGTGGAGATATTGATGCCCGCCTCCAGCAGCGCGCAGACATCGTCCATATCGCTGCTTTCGGGCATGTAGAGGACGCAGTCGGGCCTGGCCGCGATGATCGATGCAATATCCCCGACCGCCACTATGCCGGTATCCGGCGCGCCGCATAGGGTGCCTGCATCCACCCCGATCTTGGCGGGTGCATAGACTTTGACGCCCACCAGTTCCAGCTTCGGATGGGCCAGAACCGCCCGCATCGCGGCTTTGCCCACCGTGCCTGTCGCCCATTGCACGACGCGCAGCCGACGGGCTTCTGGCTGTAACGCTATCGCCGCGTCCGGCATGGCTCTCTCCCTGTTGATGACATGGTCCTATGCTGCGGTCATATCCGCCTCAGCCGATGAACATGCCCCCGTTCACCGCCAGAACCTGCCCGGTCACATAGCTGGCGCCATCGGACGCCAGATATTCGCAGGCTGCGGCAATATCCTCCGGCGTTCCGGCGCGCGGGATCGGGATATGCTGGGCGATGACTTCCAGCGGCGGGAAGGTGCCAGCGGCAATGCCCTGTTCGGCCATCGGCGTCGCCACGACCGAAGGGGGTATCGTGTTGACGGTAATGCCATGCGCCGCCAGCTCCCGCGCCAGCGACCGCGTCAGGCCGATGACGCCGCTCTTGGCTGCGGCATAATGGGCGCGATCCATCGCGCCGGACTGCGCCGCCTGCGACGATATGGTGATGATCCGGCCCCATTTGGCGGCCCGCATGTCGGGCAGGGCGGCCTGCACTGTATGGAACACGCCGGTCAGGTTGATATCGATCATTCGCTGCCAGATATCGACCGAAATATCGTCAAAGGCGATTCCTTCGGAAATGCCCGCATTGGCGATGACGATCGCGATCGGGCCAAGTTCCGCGCGGATCGCGGCATAGGCGGCATCGATGCTGGCGCGATCGGCAACGTCCACCGTCCGGGCAAATATGGTTGCCCCTTCCTCCCGCAGAGCGGCCGACTCGCGCAACAATGCGGCGCGTTGCAGGTCGAGCATCGCAACCGGATGCCCCTTGCGCGCGAACAACTGGCAAATGCCAAGGCCGATGCCCGATGCGCCGCCAGTCACGACCACGACTTTGTTGTTGGTCATATCTCTCTCCATATTGCCTGAAAAATGCGACCCGGCGTCAGATGAGCGCCAGGTCGGCATCCACCGCGTCCAGCGCGTCATCGCTAAACTGTCCGGGGGCAAATTTCTGGACGGACCGCAACGTCATCCCCTTGGCCATCGCCAGCCGCTTGTCCTGGCTCATGCCGGGGAAATGCCGGTCCAGGATGGCGAGGCTCGACGGATTGGCCAGCAGGTCGCCAATCTTGGTCTTGGCGGTCGAAAAACCGCTGCGTTCGCCCTGCGGCGCGGCCGCTGGCGGGGCCGTGACCGACGCGGCCTTGTCGACCGTCAGGTCGACCCCTTGCGCTGGCGTCAGCTTGACGTGCAATTCAGACAAACCGCGAATGATGAAGCTGGGTTCGAAATCGAGCGTGCGCTGCCCGCGCGGGCCGTGCTTTTCGGCGTCCAGGTCGATGTCGGACGTATAGGCCAGGATTTTTTCCAGGATGATCCGCACTTCCACCCGCGCCAGCGGCGCACCGGCGCAGACATGCTTGCCCCGACCGAACGCCAGATGTTCCTTGATCTTTGGACGATCGAGAACAAGATCGGTCGGATTCTCCCACCGCTGCGGATCGCGATTGGCCGCTGCGAGCGCGACCAATATCTTGGTTCCGGCCGGCACTGCCCGGTCGCCGATCTTCGTATCCCGGCGCGCCAGACGCGCAGTCTGCTTGGTCGATCCTTCCAGCCGCAGCACTTCTTCCAGAAATTGCGGGATCAACGACGGATCGGCGCGCAGCCTGTCCTGCAGACCCGGCTGATCGGTGATGTAGCGCATGGAATTGCCCAGCAGCTTCGCACTGGTATCCTGCCCGGCACCGAACAGGAATGTCGCCATCTTCACCAGTTCCAGCATGTCGGGTTCGCTGCCGTCCGGGAAGGTCGAATGGGCGAACTCGGTCAGGATATCCTCTTGCGGATTCTGGCGGCGATCCTGGATATAATTGGCGAAATAGCCGCCCATCACGACCAGTGGATGGTTGGGCGAACTGAAATCATTTTCGCCCGACTCCAGGCTTCCGGGCGGCGGGGCGGCCTCGATCACGTCCATGAACATCTGGCGATCGGCGGCGGGTACGCCCAGAAGATCGGCGATCACCAGCGTCACGAACGGCGTCGCGACCTCCTGGATCAGCTCGCACCCGCCCTTGGCGGTGATCGTGCGGGCAATTTCGTCGGAATAGGACTGGATGAACGCCTCATTGGCTTTCAGCCGCGATGGCGTGAACAGCTTGTTGAGCAGCGAGCGCATCCTCGTGTGGAGATCATCGTCATAATTGACCAGCAGGTCGCCGCCCAGAAACTGGTCGCGATGCGCCTCCACCTGCGCGGCAATGTCGGACCCTTCAGGGGTGAAGGGCAGGGGGGCAGCCGCGCCCTGCAAGCCGATGATTGCCGAGAAATCGGCATTATTCTTCAGCACTTCGAGCGTTTCGTCAAAGCCGGTGACGATCAGATAATCTTTGCCGGGCGGCTGATAGATGGGGCCACGGGCGCGCACAGCCTCGAAAAAGGAATAGGGGTCCTTCAGGATTTCATAATCCGTGAAATAGTCGCGTTCTTCCAATGGCGTCATGTGCCCACTCCCAGTTTCGACCGTTGATGCAGTCAATCTATGCGATTTATCGTCGCATAAACTGTCGCACTCCCATGCGTCAAGGCGCGACACAAGGCGTCGCGGGGGCGATGGAGCAAGGTTCGAAAGCTCTCGTCAGGAACGCGCTTAGCATCTTGACGGCGCAATCATGACGATCTATGCGATCCATAGTCGCTTAGATGGCTTGGCACGCGCCGTGCCGCCCAGCGCAGGAGTTTCGATTGCGCGGTCCTCCCCAAGAGTACGTGCATGACTGCCGCGCGCCTTTGATGCTTT